>CANMPY010000016.1 GCA_947499775.1 Bacteroidota bacterium
TCGTTGGCTCTTAACTGGTTATATTATCAGAAATCAGAAGAATTAGAAAAATTTAGATTAGCGTTTCTTTCAAAAAAAGGAAAATTAAATGATTTATTTGAAGCCTTCAAAAAAATAATACCTGAAGATAAAAAAGAATTAGGTGCATTAATTAATGAACTAAAAACAGAACTGGAAGAAAAATATTTAGCATTTAATAATAAGCTTAATATTAAAAAAGTAGAGGATTCAAATGGTTTAGATTTTACATTGCCAGGAGAATCAATAAAACTAGGAAGCAGACACCCGTTGAGTATAGTTCAAAATCAAATTATTAATATATTTGAAAAAATGGGATTTACAATTTCAGAAGGTCCCGAAATAGAAGACGATTGGCATAATTTCAGTGCTTTAAATTTCCCCGAAAACCATCCAGCAAGAGATATGCAAGATACATTTTTTGTTGAAAATGGGTTTGCATTGCGAACGCACACCTCCTCTGTTCAGGTAAGAATAATGGACAATCAAAAACCACCAATACGTACCATTTCACCAGGAAGGGTTTATAGAAATGAAGCTATATCAGCACGAGCAAATTGTTTTTTTCATCAACTTGAAGGTCTGTATATAAACAAAGGGGTTTCGTTTGCCGATTTAAAATTAACGCTATTTAAATTTGTTGAAGAATTTTTCGGATTGGGAACCAAGGTAAGGTTTAGGCCATCCTATTTTCCATTTACCGAACCGTCGGCCGAAATGGATATATATTTAGGAACCGATACTGAGGAAGATATAAGGCTGACCAAAGGTACAGGTTGGCTTGAAATATTGGGATGCGGAATGGTAGATGAGAATGTTTTAAAAAATTGTTCAATAGATTCAGAAACCTATTCGGGTTATGCCTTTGGAATGGGAATTGAAAGGATAGCCATGCTTAAATATGGCATAAAAGACTTAAGGCAGTTTTTCGAAAATGACATACGATTATTAAATCAGTTTCAGGGATTGATGTAAATCTGAGGCATCATTCCATATTTTCCAACTTTCTTCGGCTTGAATGGTTAGCATTTCATAACCATTTTTTATTTGACAACCCATAAATGATGAATTTTTTAAAAATAGAGATTCTTCAGGATTATATATCAAATCGTAAACAATGTGGTTAGGGCTAAGTAAATGAAAAGGAAACGGAGGGGCGGTATTAATGTTTGGGAACATACCTAATGGGGTAGCATTAATAATAAGTTGATGATCCTTAATTACGGATGAGGTGATTTCACTATAACTATAATCTTTTGAAGCTGAATTTCTAGAAACCAGAGAACATGAAATAGATAATTTTTGTAGAGCGTATTTAATCGCACAATAAGCACCGCCCGAACCCAAAACAAGTGCCTTTTTAATATTATAAGGCAGTAATGGTTTTAGGCTGTTTAGAAAGCCTATATAATCGGTATTATATCCAAACCAAACGCCGTCAACAATTTTAATTGTATTAACTGCCCCAATTGCCAAAGCCACTTCCGAAATATGATCTAGATAAGGAAGTATGGATTGCTTATATGGAATTGTAACATTAAGTCCAATCAAAAAAGGATCTAATTTTAATGCTAATACCTCTTCAATTGAACGAAGTTCAAATAATGAATAGGAGTGATTTTCTAGATTTTCAAATTTAAATTTTTCTTCAAAAAAAGATTTTGAGAAGGAGTGTGTTAGGGGGTTACCAATTAAACCAAAGGCTTTCATTCGGTTTTTTTTAAGGTTTTTTTACAGGATTTTTAATCATATCTTCACGAATGTGATTATAAATACTTCCGAAATAAATTGTTAATCCTCCGGTATAATACGTTCCGCTAAACCGATTGGACATACCATTTCCAATGACTATGCGGCTTCCCAAACCAGCACTTAAACCAATCCACCATGCTAATTTATACTGTGCAGAAAGGCCTGTTTCGACAGGAACGATAAGATGTGTCGTTTCTTGAATAAGCGCTTTGCTTTTATCAGCTTTTCGCAATTCAATATTAGCAGACCCAATGCCTATTCTTAGGGGTACATCTAAGGCCCATCTGTTTTTTTTAAGAAAAAGATAATCGCCCGTAAACCCAAAATACCAAAAACGGGAAATTTCATTTGCAAGAAATTGAGTAGGGGTATTTGGATTCATGGTTTTGGGATTGTTAATGGGATTAGAAAGGGTGTAAACCCCGACCGTAAAACTCACTTTATCTCCATAATCCACTCCAGCCGATAAGCCACTTACACTTGTTTTTTCATTTCCTATAAACGTATTTCGTGCCGAAGCGCCACCAATAAGCGTAGGTTTTTTATGGTTTAAATAATAGCGAACAGAGTCTCTTATATCAGCCTGACTTTTTAGAAACGAAAACAGAAATAAGAGCACAAATGGGGTTTTGAAATACATTGATAGATTCCAACAAAATTAGGATTAAAATTAGGATTGCACTAAGAACAATAATGATTTCATTATTCAAAATGTAGATGATGGCAATAAAGGAAAAGAACATACTATTTTATGACAAATTAAAATCACATAAGGGCGTGATTAAATTCTATTGAAGTAAATTGCGGGTTTTTAAGACGATGAATAATTCAGAAGCCGAAAGTTTGAATAGCCCAGATTCACTTTCGGGCAAAGCAAAATACCTTAAAGCATTTACTTTAATGTGCCGGGCAAGGGCTATGGCCGTTATTTATGAAGATAACAGAGCCATTACAAAATATGTTCATTCAACAAGCAAAGGGCACGAGGCTATTCAAATTGCATCTGGATTTCTGTTAAAAGCAATCGATTACGTTTATCCTTATTACAGGGACGAAAGTATGTTATTGGCTATGGGAATAGAGCCATACGAATTAATGTTACAGTTGTTGGCCAAAAAAGACGATCCTTTTTCGGGAGGGCGCACATATTATAGCCACCCTTCATTAAATAGTCCCAATTTTCCAACTATGCCGCATCAAAGCAGTGCAACTGGAATGCAAGCTATTCCGGCCACAGGAGCAGCTCACGGCTTAAGTTATTTGGCATCTATTAACCAATTGCCACAGGTAGAAAAGCCTATAGTTCTATGTTCGTTGGGTGACGGGTGCATGACCGAAGGGGAGATTTCGGAGGCCTTACAAATGGCGGTATTAAACCAATTACCAATATTATATCTAGTTCAGGATAACGATTGGGGTATATCGGCAAGCGGTGCTGAGATGCGAGCTATGGATGCATACGAATACGCTGCAGGTTTTAAAGGTTTAAAACGGGAAAGAATCAATGGCTCTGATTTTGCAGAGTGTTATAAGGAAATGGAAAAGGCCATTAATTGGGTCAGAACTTCCAGAAAACCAATGCTCGTACATGTAAAAGTTCCACTTCTTGGTCATCACACTAGTGGAGTAAGAAGCGAATGGTATAGAGATGATTTGGAAGAGCAATCTAAACGTGACCCATTTCCAGTTTTAAAATCCTTGTTATTAGATTTAGGGGAAGATTTAATAAGCTTGGACGTTATCGAAAATGAAGCCAAGGAATTTATTAATTTGGAGTTCCAAAAGGCGGTAAATAGTCCAGATCCATATCCTACATCGGCATTATTACATGAATTTGCACCAACGACCGTAACAGAAGAATGTGGAATTAGAGAGCCAGAAAACGGGGAAACTATACTTATGGTTGACAGTGCTTTGCATGCCATGGACGAAATAATGACGCAAAATCCAAAGGCGCTTTTATATGGCCAAGATGTTGGAATCCGACTTGGGGGTGTATTTAGAGAAGCCGCCACTTTGGCGAAAAAATTTGGAAGTCATAGGGTTTTTAATACTCCCATTCAAGAGGCATATATTGTTGGAAGCACACAAGGTATGAGCGCTGTGGGATGCAAACCGATAGTAGAAATACAATTCGCAGATTATATTTGGCCAGCAATCAATCAGTTGGTTACCGAATTGTCCAAATCATGTTACCTAACAATGGGGAAATTCCCAATTCAAAGCTTGATTCGTATACCAACAGGGGCATATGGGGGCGGAGGGCCGTATCATAGCGGGACAGTAGAAAGCAGTATTCTTCAGATTAAGGGTATTAAAGTTGTATATCCGAGCAATGCTGCAGATATGAAAGGATTAATGAAAGCTGCATTTTTAGACCCCAACCCTACAATTATGTTTGAACATAAGGGGTTATATTGGAGCAAAGTTCCCGGAACGGATGCCGCTAAAACGATAGAGCCCGATAGTGATTATATCATTCCATTAGGCAAAGCAAGAATTGCGAAAGAGGCCAATGAGCTTCAAGTTAATAAGGGCAACAGTTGTGTTGTGATTACCTATGGAATGGGAGTATATTGGGCTTCGGCAGCAGCACAAAATTTTGATGATCAAATAGAAATTTTAGATTTAAGAACATTAAACCCATGTGACGACGACGCCATCTATGCGAGTGTAAAACGACACGGAAAGGTATTGGTACTTACCGAAGAAACCCTAAGAAATTCATTTGCCGAGGCTTTGGCTGGAAGAATAGGGAAGGAGTGTTTTCAACATCTTGACGCACCGGTTCAAATTATGGGTTCAGCCAATACCCCTGCTATCCCTTTAAATATGGGACTGGAAAAAGAGATACTTCCAAATTCAGATAAAGTTACAGCTATTTTATCGGAGCTGTTGATGTATTAATGTAATAATGAGTAAAGGTTAATTTTAACGCAGCTTAATAGCAATAAAACCCCATTCAACCATGAAGTTTTTTTATAGACTAATTATTTTTTCAGGGCTATTTTTAACTCTTTCCTTCGGTGTTCAAATTCCTGATGGAAGAGTGAGGCAATTTAATTCAGGCGCAGCCTATAGCAAAGAAGAAATTTGCGCAATAAAAAAATTAACCGTTCTCTATATTGGAAACGATAATCAGTTTGATGGCGACGAGTACCGCGTTATAAGGTATCATTTAATTATGGCGCCCAAAAATGGTCAAGCAGAATATTTTGAAGTAGAAGCAGATTCTATGTCAGAAATGGTAAAAGCAAAAATAAAATCAAATCTAATTTCTGGAGATAAACTCCTATTCGACGATATAGATTACATTACCAATCAAGGGGTTAAAAAACAATGTAGCCCCTTAGTAATTTACATTAAATAATTAATCTTTTTCGGGCTTATAAATTAAAAGGCTCATGCTTTCGGGATCAAAAATTTTTGCCGCCAACTCATGTATTTGAGAGGCATTAATTTCATCGATTTCGGCCAACACTTTTTCCAACGGTTCAATTTCACCAAAATCTAAATAACTCCTACCCATCATTAACATTAGCCCTTGATTGCCTTCTTCCGACATGATTAACTGTCCCTTAAATTGGGTTTTATAGAGCTTCAATTGTTTTTCTAAAAACGGCTTCGAGGCAAATTTTAACAGCTCTCTTTTAACAAGAGTTAATGATTTTTTTAGGTTTTGAATATCGGCCGTCCATTGTATATAAAAGACTCCGGCATCGGAATAGTAATTATAGGAAGCGTCAACACCGTAAGTCAATCCATTTTTTTCGCGTAGCGAAATGTTTAAAATCGAATTTAATGCTGGACCACCCAAAATATTAGCCAATAGTAAGCCGGTTTTGCGCTCCTTATCGTACATGTGTACCGTTTTATTTCCATAAATGACATGGCATTGGTGGTGCTGAGTTGTTTTTTCGATTCTAAATGGTATATAGGATGTTGGCGCAACCCTTGATAGGTCTATTTGGTTAAGCGTATTAGTGTTGAAAGCGTTTATGCACCAGTTTTGTATTTTATAAAGATTTAAAGGTCCTGTATAGGAAATTACCATGTGACCTTTGTTTTGAAGCTTTTTTACAAAACGAACAACATCGGCCCGAGAATAATTTAAAATAGTGCTCTTATGGCCTAAAATATTGGTTCCAAGGGCGTGATTTTTAAAGACAAGTTCATAAAATTCATCCACAATCATTTCTTCGGGACTGTCGGCGTACATATCAATTTCGTCGGCAATCACTTTTTTTTCTTTTTCAAGCTCTGCTTCTGGAAAAATGGAATGCAGGGATATGTCGGCCAATAGGTCAATAGCCAAACGGGTATGATCACTAATTAAAGAGGCATATAGGCATGTTTTTTCTTTAGTGGTATAGGCATTCATTTCGCCGCCAACCATTTCAATGCTATTGAGTATTTGGCGCCAATTTCGTTTTTCGGTGCCTTTAAAGAGCATATGCTCTAAGAGGTGCGCAAGACCCACTTCTCCTTCATTTTCGTCGCGACTACCGGTGTTAAAGGTTACACCAAAATGAGATAAACGGGTAGAAAGAACCTGCTTATAGATTAATTTAATTCCGTTATTTAGGTCTTTAATTATGAAGCTCAAATTGTTCTTTCGTATAGTAATGAAGGTAACTCTTAATTCATTTTATTAAAAAAGGTATAGGCCAATTCCCAATCATAATCTTTGCTGATTAAGTTCATTTAACGCTGAATTATAGTCGTTAACAATTTCGTTTATGATTTCTTTGGCTGGTTTAATCGATTTTAGGTAACCACTAATTTGTCCTATTTCTAATTCTCCTTCATTAACGTCGCCTTCAAACATACCTCTTTTAGCCCTCCCTCGCCCTAATAAGGCCTTCAATTCTTCTTTTGTGGCGCAGAGGTCTTCGGCTTGTTTTACTTGATTAAAGAAGCCGTTTTTTAAAAGCCGAACGGGGGTTAGTTGTTTTAAGGATAGTTCAGTGCTGCCATCGGTAGATAAAAGGATGATATCCTTAAAATTTTGATGTGCTGACGATTCTTCGCTAAGTACAAATCGACTCCCGATTTGCACGCCTTCGGCGCCAAGTGAAAGGGCCGCTAACATTGTTCGGCCGCTTCCAATTCCTCCTGCGGCAATTACAGGAATTTGAACAGCATTTAAGAGCTGTGGAATTAAACAAAGCGTGGTGGTTTCTTCCCTGCCGTTATGCCCACCTGCCTCAAATCCTTCGCCTACAATGGCGTCAACACCGCTAGCTTCTGCTTTTTTTGCAAATTTTTCATTCGAAACTACATGAACCACGGTTATCCCGTTTTCCTTTAATAGTGGGGTATAAATAGTAGGATTTCCAGCAGAGGTAAAAACAATTTTCACTCCCTCTTCGATAATCGTATTAATATGGAGATGTATATCAGGGTATAATAATGGGAGGTTAACAGCAAACGGAAGGCTAGTGGCTAACTTGCATTTTTTAATATGTTCCTTTAATATGTCAGGATACATACTTCCGGCGCCAATAATACCCAAACCTCCTGCATTACTAACCTCCGATGCCAATTGCCAGCCGCTACACCAAATCATCCCGGCTTGAATTATAGGATAGCGAATGTTGAAAAGCTTGGTTATGCGGTTTTGCATGTTTATGAAACGTATTTTACCCTTGGTTCAGGTATTATTAGCGTTATCTGGGTTTTTGTTTGAGACTATAAAAATGGCAATTTTACTACAACTGCTTTTAATTCCTTTCCTCGTATTTCGATAAATATTTCGGATCCAGGTTTAGAATATTCACTTGCTACATAGCCCATACCAATTGGTTTATTTAAGCTAGGGCTTTGTGTGCCACTGGTAACTTCACCTATAGTATTTCCATTGCCATCCGTAATTTTATAAAATTGACGAGGAATTCCGCGATCCAATAAGTCGAATCCAACTAATTTTTTTGAGGGTTTATTTTCTTTAATGGCTTTATGGTAAGCACTATTTGTAAAGTCTTTTTCAAATTTTGTAATCCATCCCAATCCCGCTTCAATCGGCGATGTTTCATCGTTGATGTCATGACCATATAAGCAAAAGCCTTTTTCAAGTCTTAGCGTGTCGCGTGCACCTAGTCCAGCTGGGATAATTTCGAATTCTTTGCCTGCATCTAAAATGGCATTCCAAAAATGTTCAGCATCTTTATTTAACATATAAATTTCGAAGCCACCTGCACCTGTATAGCCAGTATTAGAAATAATAGTGTTTTCAATTCCAGCCATCGTTCCTATTTTAAAAGTGTAATATTCCATTTCTGAAAGGTTCACTTTTGTTAATTTCTGAAGAACCTTAATAGCATTTGGGCCTTGTACGGCAAGTAAACTCATTTCATTGCTTAAGTTTACCATGTCTACTTCGCCTGTATTGTGTTTCGAAATCCAATCCCAATCTTTATCAATATTTCCTGCATTTACTACCAAGTAGTATTCGTTTTCGGTATAACGATACACCAAAAGATCATCCACTATTCCACCTGTATTATTTGGAAGGCAACTGTATTGTACTTTGCCGTCGGTTAATTTAGAAACATCATTACTCGTTACGCGTTGCAATAGGTCTAAAACACCTGGGCCTTTTAATGAAAATTCGCCCATATGCGAAACATCAAATATTCCCACATTATTTCGCACCGCATGATGCTCGGGCATGAGGCCACTGTATTGAACGGGCATATTAAAACCTGCAAATGGCACCATTTTACCTCCTGCTGCAATGTGAACTTCGTTTAAAGGAACTAAGGTTAAGGATTGAGTTTCTGACATGGATATTTATTTTTTGCGAAGATACATCAATTTTAGATTTTGGACATTTTGAATTTATGACGACTTCAAAATGCCCAAAGTCATAAGCGTAAAACGAAGAGTAGGGGAATTGGATAAATCCCCAATCGTAAA
Source organism: Bacteroidota bacterium (assembly GCA_947499775.1). Taxonomy (GTDB): domain Bacteria; phylum Bacteroidota; class Bacteroidia; order NS11-12g; family UBA9320; genus JABWCE01. Next base: position 8,689 of record CANMPY010000016.1, read on the forward strand.
ACTATTTTGGCCAACAATATGGAAAGATTATTATAATGCGGCTTCGTAACGCAATGAAATTTCGGCCCAATTGATTACATTAAAAAATGCAGCGATATATTCTGGACGCCTGTTTTGGTAATTTAGATAATAGGCGTGTTCCCATACATCCATTCCTAATATTGGAGTGCCTTTACATTCCGAAATATCCATAAGTGGATTATCTTGATTTGGTGTGCTGCAAACCGATAATTTACCTGTGGCCTGAACACATAACCATGCCCATCCAGAACCAAAGCGAGTGGTTCCTGCCGCTGCAAATAATTCTTTAAACTTTTCAAATCCACCTAAATCATTTTCTATGGCTTCGGCTAATTTGCCTTGTGGTGTTCCTCCTCCATTGGCGCTCATACTTGTCCAAAACATAGAATGATTATAGTGACCTCCTCCATTATTGCGAACAGCCATTGGAAATTTTCCAATGTTTTGACAAAGGGATACAATATCCATATTTTCCATTTCTGTTCCAGCAATGGCATTATTAAGGTTTGTTACATATGCATTGTGATGTTTGCTATGGTGTATTTCCATAGTTCGTGCGTCAATGTGAGGCTCTAGCGCTGCGTAATCGTAGGGTAAATTTGGTAATTGATGTGACATGATTTTATAAGTTTTAAGTCACAAATTTATGAATTACTAAGCTAAGAAGGGGCATACCGCAATAAAAGAGTAATAATAACATACATATTAAAGTGAATCCATTAATTTTGAATTAAGAAAAATGAAAAAAAGCCTATCCTTATTATTCCTGTTTTCTTGTTTTTGTTTATTCAGTTGCAAAGACGACACACCGAACTCCAATGCCTATATTCCATCGGGCCCGGTTAGTTTGGTCATAAATACAGATTTGCCAGAATATTATCACCTTAAAACGCCAGGAACTTATATCTATCAACCCGGAGGGAATAGAGGCGTGATTGTTATTCACGATTTTGATGATAAATATCTGACCATTGAAAGAACCTGTAGTTTGGAACCAGACAAAGCTTGCGCTAAAATTTACGTTGACAGCTCTTCCTTAAATTTGCGTTGCGGCGGATTTAATAATACACTTTGGTTGCCCTGTTGCGATAGCAGATTTACCTATAACGGATGGGTATATCAAGGGCCGGCGCAGTATCCCTTGCGAACTTATAATACCACCCTAAGCGGATCTGTGATTACCATTAGAAATTAAAGATTTACTTTATAAATAGTAAACATACTCATTAATATGCCTCTAAAAGTTTTAACCTATAATGTCAATGGAATTCGAGCAGCGCTAGCAAAAGAGCTAGTAGATTTTTTAGATAAAGAAAATCCAGATATTGTTTGTTTCCAAGAAATAAAGGCGCTTTCGAGCCAATTCGACGCCTCTGTTTTTGAGAGGCATGGTTATTATTGTTACTGGTTTAGTGCTCAAAAATTAGGGTATAGCGGTGTAGGAATACTATCAAAAAAAGCAGCTAACCATATTGAGTATGGGGTTGGCGACGAATTAGCTGACTTTGAGGGCAGAGTAATTCGCGCCGATTTTGAAACTTTTTCGGTTATAAGTGCTTACTTTCCTTCGGGAACCGCAGGAGACCATAGGCAGATTGTTAAGTATAATTTTTTGGATTTATTTTCTCGACACATAAACCAATTAAAAACCAAAATACCCAATCTGATAATTTGTGGGGATTATAATATTTGTCATGAGGCCATTGATATACACGATCCTAAAGGAAACAAAGATAGCAGCGGTTTTTTGCCAGAGGAAAGAGAGTGGATGAGTGCATTTTTTAAGAGTGGCTTTATCGACACTTTTAGGCATTTAAACAAAGAAGCCCCTAATCATTATACCTGGTGGAGTTATAGGGCAAACGCCAGGCAAAATAATAAAGGTTGGCGCATAGATTATATTTCGGTTAACAAAGAATTAGCCGATAGCATTATCGATGCCAAAATACTGCCAAATGATATTCATAGCGACCATTGTGCTAGCTATGTTATTTTGAGTATTTAATTTTATAACGATCACAAAAAAGCGGGTTGAGTTTTTAGACCTTAGTCTTGAATTGTGATTCGAACTGAATTGCAAATTCCATAGGTTCCGTCTGGTCTAACATATGTTGGTTGATTAAAAAGGAGGATATCTCCAGGTTTTAATTTTTCTTTTAAAATTTTCTTCAAAGATTCTGAAAAATGATTGCCAGTTTGCTCAAAAACCTCATCGGGCCCGCGCAATGGCAATACTAACACAGAAAAAGAGGTAACCTGAAACATATCAATAGGCGATCCTGGTAAATCAAATTTATGTACAGTTAATTCTCTTAGGTTTATGACCTCATCAATGGAATATGAATTTTTCTCTGAAATGGGATATAAATAAGGCCCGTATTTTTCTTCTTTAATTAGAAAAATCGAGCTACCTAATTTTTGTTCACCCTCACTATTTTTCAATAGAATGTCATCAAATAGAATGCGCCCACCATGCTCCATTTTTAGGACCTCATTTTTGATCTGCGGCGACATAGCGTCTCCAACAACAGCATAAGCACTTAAGCTTCCCGATTTTTTGGGAACCACCAAACAGGAATATCCGCTCACATAGTAACCTTTGCTAGCGCTCAAGGTCCATTCGTCATCAGCAGCAATATTCATTTTATTTAAAGAGGTTAACTGCTCTGTGGTAATTCTATCGCCCGAACGAAAGTGGTCGAGACCCATAGCAAAGGCATTTTTTCGGGCTATACCAAATGTTTTGCTCCCAACTAAATAATTTCCATCTTCTTTTCGAACAAAAACATCCAAACGTACGCTATCACCCAAATGGTGTTGCGTTAAGTGCCCTGAAGCAAGGGATACAATATATTTTCCATCTACCCCATTTAGAATTCCAAAGCGCGACGCTGTAGTTGTTATTTTCGAACTGTCGTAGCCATCAACGATTACACTTACACGATGGCTTTGGTCCAAATAAAAAATGCTCCCATTATCGCTTTTTATAGAAAAGTTTTGTGAATACCCATTAAAAAAGGAACACACGAGTAATAAGTTGATAATTTGTTTCATAAATAAGTTAAAAGGCATACAAATATAATTAAATCCAATACATATTAATCCAAGGAATTTAAGCGCATTCCTAAAGCCATAAGAGAATAGGTGTTTTACTAAATTTAAGCAGAAAACGTTTCGGTGAACCCCTTAATTGAACAGGTGCAAAACATGTAAACAAAATTGTGCGAGCCAACAATAACAAATGCTAACTTGCGATGAACATTAGGCTAAAACCATGCAGCCCCATATTCTTAAAATGCTAATTAAAGGAGAGGATGAAATCCTTGATTTTAAGCAAACCATTTCCAGTGCGTCAAAAATTGCCAAAACCATGGTGGCATTTGCAAATCACAAGGGCGGGACTTTATTGGTAGGCATACGCGACAATAAAACGGTGGCGGGTATACGAACAGAGGATGAAAAATACATGTTGGATTTGGCGGCCACATTTTTTTGTAAACCAGAAGTTAAAATAGCGATTGAGGAGTGGGAAATTGACGGTAAATTGGTTTTAGAATGTAGCGTATTTGAGGGGATGGATAAACCGTATTACGCTAAAGATGAGGATGGGGATTGGTGGGCCTATATCCGAGTAAAGGACAAAAGCTTATTGGCAAGCAAAATTGTGGTGGATGTATTGCGAAGACAGACTTTAAAAACGGGGACTCAAATTAACTATTCGTCTAAAGAAAAAGCCTTGTTTGAATATTTGGCTATAAACAATAAAATCACGCTAAAACAATTTAGCAAAATGCTGAATTTAAGTCGACAAAGAGCATCAAAAATATTGGTAAATTTAATCAGCACAGGTTTAATTAGAAATCACACTACCGAAAAAATGGAATTCTATACACTAAGCTGACTAATAAAGGTTGGTAAAGTGATGTAATAATCAGACCTTTGAGGCGTTATTTTATTATAATGAAACAATTTAAATTAGCAATAATTGCAAGTTTACTCGGATTAATCGTGCTGTCTTCATGTGGTTCCACAAGAAAGTCAAGAAGCCCAAAAGGGTATTTTAGCACAGGGTGCAAATGTCCATTGAAATTTTAAATCAATAGGATAAAGTCGCGGATTAATAAAAAAGATTTAGAGTAATAGTCGCCTAGAATCATATTCTTAGGCGCATCATTAATGTCGTGATAATGGGTGTAATTGCCCATTAAATAAAAGAAAAATCCTTTAACGCCACGCTCTACAAACCAGTAATGATCGCTATTGGCGGCCTTTCCCCTACTTTTGAATGCGGGTAAATATTTTTTGTCAATCAAGCCATTAGCCTCCTGAAGTTTAGTAAAATAATCAGGAAAAATAGTTGCATTTACTACGGCCATACCTTTTTCGCCGCTCCCCATCAAATCGAGGTTTATTAAGAACTTTATTTTTTGAAGGGGTAGTTCGTCCCAGGGATTATCCGTGTAATGTTTGCTTCCTATTAAGCCTGCTTCTTCGCCTGCAAAGGCAATAAATGCTATAGAATATTTACATGGGTTTTTGCTAAAATAATTTGCCATATCTAGCATCATTGCTACACCGCTTGCATTGTCGTTGGCACCAGGAAAAATAGTTTTTCCCATCATACCTAGGTGGTCGTAATGAGCGGTAAGTACTATAAACGTATCTTTTATTTCGGTTCCTTCAATATATCCCAATACATTATTTGCATTATGCTCAACCAATGAAGTGGTTATATTGACTCTAATTTTTTTTGCATTTAAGGGAAACGCGGTTTTTAGTATATCAATGCTAGCATACTTTTCTTGTCGAGTACTTACACTCCATGTTAATTTTTTTTGGAGATTAACCTTTAATTCAATCTTTGCAGATTTTTCATTTTCAAGCGCAGTTGCCTTATACGATGTATCTAATACCAAGGCAATTTTGCGCGTATGTTTAGCGTAGTTTATGGTTTGGTGGGTTTTGAGCTTAAATGATTTTTTAATGCTTGGGCAACCTGGGTTAATAATATAGTCTAGTCCAGCAATGAGCGGTTTGCCATCAATTTTTACGCTGCAAGCTTTTGGAAACGTGTTGACGGGAAACGTAAAAGGGTAAAAAAAATCATCCTTTTTAAAAGTACGTAGCCCGAATGTTTTATAGGATTCATTAATAAATTG
>CANMPY010000017.1 GCA_947499775.1 Bacteroidota bacterium
GTAATATTATCATTATTTTTAATAGGCTGCAAAAATAGAATTAAGAGTTTGAATTTATAGCCTTTTATTAAAATATGTTTGAGCTATAAATACGTCTAATACCACATGAAATTGCCTACTTCTTATTTATAAAAAACGTTAAATACTTGCTTATTCATTAGGAACATGAATTAGGAATAGAACTTTTTCTTAAATTCTATTCCTAAATAATGCATGGGAGTTAACTGAAAATTTATTTAATCACCAAATCGAATTTTATAGCTTGTTTTTTGATTATTTTTTCAACTTCCGACTCTAATGTTGCTTGATTTTCAGATGTAGTGGTTTTTGATTTTTCACTTAAAATAAACGCTTGTCGTTGTTTACTAATACTTTCAATATCCTTTTGAATTTTCGTACGTTCATCTTTTTTGACTTTTACGATGGCATTTATTTCTGCTTCACTCTTATTTTTCATGCTTTCTGGCAAGGTTTTTTTATCTATTTTTCTAACAATAGTGCTATCATCTGTGTTTGCATCTACAAGGTCCCAAGTCGAATTTTTATATATCTCTTTGCTTCCTTTTACAGTTACACGTTTAAGGGCAGCCGATTTGTTTTTACCAATATTCAATTGGTCTACCTCGCTTTGTTTCTGCCAATTAGCGGCACCCATGCTTCCATAAGATATGTAGGTTCCATTTAATTTAGTATTTAAATCAAATAGGCTACTATCATATGGCGTTGCGATATCGGCAACGGTTGCATTTTGATTTATATTCGTAAAACTTCCATTACCACATTCGCCAGCCAAATTCCAATGTTCTCTAATCCCTTGGTTCTTATCGCCACAATATATAGTATTTACGATTACACCTTTTTTTACTGCCAACGCACATGCTTTTGTATAGCTAATTCCTCCTTGATAAAAATCTTCGTTACCCGCTATAAATATAACTTTATAATTTTGAGGGGATGGGTCCCAGTTAAGTTCGTTTAAAGATGAATATAAAACATGCCCACAGTATTCATCGCCTCCATCAATGGTTAATCCAAATAAATTCTTCGACACTTGATCTAAATCACTGGTAAATCCATTTATCCGTTTTATAAATCCATTATTAGCTCCATTGGATGGCCTACCATATTCGTATAAGGCAATCTCAATCTGTGGTGCAACATCCTGATTTCGCGCTCGCCCCATCACGCTAACCATATTCCAGAGCTGATCCTTGGCTTGATCGATTAATCCGCTCATACTTCCTGACACATCCAAACAAATAAGTACTTGAATTTTTCTTGGATTAGGAACTAACCCAACAGGATGATTCGTGGGCTGTGCATTGCATCCTAAAAATCCGAATGCAAAAAGCGATAATGTTAAATTCTTTAAATTTTTCATGGCTGTATTTTTTTAATTTCAATTCAAAGATGATTCAAGCAATTTCCTTTTTAAACACCAATACGTGAATGGGTTTGACAAATGAGTGAATGGTTATTTTGAATGTACCAAGCGGTTTATTCTGACTAAATAAAATGCAAAAATTTTTACACATCCTTTTTAAGCGACTATCTTTGTTTTGGAAACCATGACAAAAACCAGTTTCATTCTTTTCTTTTTTATTTCTTTCAGCGGATTTTCTCAAGATAAAACCGATAATAATTCAAATGAATTACAGCGCTTAAGTGTACCTATAGATTTATTAAATCAGGCCAATAAGTTGGCCAAAAGTAATCCGCAAAAAAGCATGCAATTGGCTAGTTTAGCCTTAGAAAGAAGCATCAATGAAAAAGACAAAACCACCGAATACTTTGCCTATGTTACTTTAGGCTCCTTATATTATAACATTGAAAATTATCCAAAAGCTTCAGATTATTTCACCAAAGCAACTTCAGGATTTAATGTGATAAATAATGAAAGGGGGCGTAAATACTCCGAAAAGTATTTAACGCTATGCCTCGAAAAGCAAAAGAAATATAAAGAGGCTTTAAAAATGAATGAAGTCACCCTGAAACGAACTTCAAATAGCAGCAAGGAAGAAATTACGAAATCAAAATACGATAAAGCACGAATAAAATCGAAAGCCGGTAAAAAAGTAGAGGCTATTAGCGAACTCGAATCCTTATCGAAAGACGATAAAATAGCCCCCGATACTAAAATTGATATTTATAACGAACTGGGTGAATTATACCAATCCAACAGTGATTCGGTAAAAGCGTATAATGCTTGGTATCAAGTATTAGAACTTGACAATTCTCAAGAAATTCGCGGGACCTATTCGAGTACAAATAAAGCGGGCTACATTGACGCCGCCAATAAAGTATCGGAACTTAACCTCAAAGGAAATAGAACAGCTGAGAATTTTGCCATTCAAAATCAATTGCTAACAGACGGATTAAAAACTAAAAATTTAGATTTAATACAGAGCGCCAATTTTAATATTGGAAGTACTTATCTCCAACAAAAAAATGAAGCGAAAGCTATTCCGTTCTTTTCAAATAGTGCTAAAATAGCAAAGAAAACTGGCAACCAACTAGAAGAACAAAAAAGCGTGAAGGCTTTAGCAACGGCCTATGAAAACTTGGGACAATACAATAATGCCTTAAAAATTTACAAACAATATATGCAAATATCAGACTCTTTCAAGTCGATAACTGCTCAAGGCAATGAAGCCAATTTGGCTTTGAACAGGGAATTTATTAAGCAAGAAATACGTATTAAAGGTCTCATAGATTCACAAAACGAAAAAGAAGTAACGTTACAAAGGCAAAAAAATATTGTTTGGACCCTATCGACTATTCTTCTCATTTTCGCTCTGCTTACTTGGGCCTTGGTTAGGAACATAAATCAAAAGAAAAAAGCGAATATGGTTATTGAACTCCAATCGCTCCGCACACAAATGAATCCCCATTTTATTTTTAATTCATTAAACAGCGTTAATAATTTTATTGCAAAAAATGACGAGGTAAGTGCCAATAAATACATCTCCGATTTCAGTAAATTAATGCGCTCGGTGTTAAAAAACAGCGACCAAGATTTTGTAGGATTAGACACAGAAATTGAAACCTTGCGCATTTATTTAGAATTGGAGCATTTTAGGTTTGGCGATAAGTTTGACTATAGTTTAATTGTTGAACCGAATGTGGAAGTCGAAAACGTTCAAATTCCACCTATGTTAATTCAGCCCTATATTGAAAACGCTATTTGGCATGGGTTGAGGTATAAAGACGAGCTAGGCAAATTAGAAGTTAGGTTTTTTCTTAACGCAACAAAGCTTTACTGCACCGTTTACGACAATGGCATAGGCCGCCTGAAATCATCAGAACTTAAGACCAAGCATCAAAAATCGTATCAGAGCACAGGACTTAAAAATACCCAAAAACGCATTGAATTACTCAATAAATTACATAGCACATCACTCGAAATTTCAATCAACGATTTAGAGGAAAATGGCGTGGGATGTGGCACTTTGGTTAAAATATCGCTACCCTTTATTATGCATAATGTTTAATTACAAAACAAATTGAGTATGAACACCACGCCTATCAGAACCATAATAGTTGACGACGAATTAGCAGCGAGAGAAACCTTGCGAACTTACCTTATAAAATATTGCACAGGCATTGAGATTATTGGCGAGGCCTCCGACGTTCCTTCGGCCATTTCAATTATCAATGAATTAAAACCAGCACTTGTTTTTTTGGATGTAGAAATGCCTTTTGGCAATGCGTTTGATGTATTAGAAAACACAGCCGAAATCGGGTTCGAAACTATTTTCATTACCGCTTTTAGCGAGTATGCTATCAAAGCTTTTAATTTCAGCGCATCTTATTATATTTTAAAACCGGTTGATATCCAGGATTTGTTAAAAGCAGTAACCAAAGTTAAATCCCTGCTCAGTCAAAAATCAACGCCTAACGTTTCGCAAATACTTTATGAAAACTTCAAATATCCTGAGAACAAAAAATTAGTTTTGCCAACCACCAACGGATTCGAGGTTGTTCTAGTCAAAAATATTATTCGACTGAGTGGCAGCAGTAATTATACCGAAATTTACTTAATAGATGGAAAGAAAAAAGTAGTTAGCCGTATTTTAAAAGTTTTTGAAGATATGCTAAGCGATCAAGGATTTATGCGCATCCACAAAAGCCATATAATTAATTTGGAACACATAAAAAGCTACCATAAAGGAAAAGGTGGATCAATTGAACTCACGGATGGTTCAGAAGTAGAAGTATCGCCAAATAAAAAACAAGAACTGCTCGCATTATTTAAATAAGATGGACCCGTTAAAACCCGATCCAAATATATTATTCGACCTTGTGAAAACGACTATGCCCTACGGTAAATATAAGGGGGTAGTGCTGTCGAAACTTCCGGTTCATTATTTAGAATGGTACTACCGAAAAGGATTGCCCAATGGCAAACTTGGCATGCAACTAGCCACTATCTACGAAATTAAACTTAATGGTTTGGAGGCACTATTAATTCCTTTGCAAAAAAAACGAAACCCTTAACATTCTTATTATTTTTTTCGTTTGTTTAGTGTAAAAATCTGATACCAAAGCAGGTCCATTGCAATTGGGTGATAAATATTATTACCTTTGGTTTCTAAATTATTTCTTAATTAATGCTAAAACTAATACTCAGTATTGCCTTTCAGCTTATAACTTTATTCAGTTTCTCGCAAGTATTTACGGGCTATGGCGGATCAATTAAGGACAACGCTTCTCAAAATTTTTACAGGCAAACGGTTACAGGTTTGGCAAGCTCAATGGACTCAAAATTTGGGGTAATGGCCGTTACTGTAAATATTAAACACGCATACGATGGCGATTTAAATATATTCTTAATTGCACCAAATAATATTGTAATTGAATTAAGTACAGGCAATGGTGGAAGTGGAAAAAACTTTGACAACTGCCTCTTTAATAATAATTCAGCCACAAAAATAAGCGCAGGTAAAGCCCCTTTTAGCGGAAGCTATAAACCCGAAGGCTCTTTAGGATTATTAAATAGCATTGGTCTTAACCCTAATGGAGATTGGCGTTTGATGATTGTGGATACCAAACGAAATAAAGACACCGGGACCTTAGTTAATTGGAATATTATTTTTACCACTACCCCTTCAGCCGTCGAACCCTTTATAAATTCAAACTTACCTTTAATTCTGATCAACACGCATGGAAAAACCATTAATGATGAACCAAGAATTTGGTCCGAAATGCAAATCATAAACAATACCAATAATATACTGAGAGATTCTACTAAAAGCTTCAAGTATGGAATTACTATTGAAACACGTGGCTCTACTTCACAATCGTTTCCTAAAAAACCCTATGGATTTACCACGGTAACCAAAGCCTTGGTCGACACCAACGTATCGCTGCTTGGATATGCCGAAGAACATGATTGGATACTGAATGCCACATACAATGACAAATCGTTAATGCGTGATGTACTTGCCTATGAAATGGCGCGAAGAACCGGTCGGTATGCAACACGGCATCGGTATTGTGAACTTTTCATAAACGGAAATTATGAAGGCATCTATGTGCTATTGGAAAAAGTAAAACGCGACAAATTCAGAGTTAATATCAGTAAACTCGAACCCAAAGACTCCGTGGGAAATGCATTAACTGGAGGCTACATTTTAAAAATTGATAAAACCACAGGAAATAATAATGGGGGATTTACTTCGAATGGCGTTTATTTTCAATACGATTATCCAAATGGCGATGTTTTAGTAAAACAACAATCTACCTATATCCAAAATTACATCAACAGCTTTGAAACCGCATTGGCAGGATCAAATTTCCAAAATCCTACCACAGGTTTTAGGCAATATGCCGATGCCAGTACGTTTATTGATTTATCCATTATTAATGAAATAAGTAAAAATGTGGATGGCTATAGATTGAGTACCTATTTATTTAAGGATCGCGATAGCAAGGGTGGAAAATTGCGTATGGGCCCAGTTTGGGATTTTAATTTAGCTTGGAATAATGCCGATTACAACAATAGTTCGAGCCCACAAGGCTGGGAAATTGACCTTTCTGGAGGAGCTCCTTTTTGGTGGAAACGATTCAGACAGGATACCACTTATGTAAAGGATTATTATTGCCGTTGGAACCAGTTGCGCCAATCAACGCTGAGCCTTTATAATATTAATAATTTTATTGATTCAACCTACAAACTACTTGAAGATGCCTCTTATCGAAATTTTACGCGATGGCCAGTAATGGGTATTTATATATGGCCTAATCCCAGTCCTTTGAGCTATTCGATGAAAGAAGAAGTAGATTCATTAAAAAGTTGGATTCAAAAACGATTCGAATGGATGGACAGATTGTAAAAAAGTAAATATTTGCAAACCCCGAGTTGTAATTTTTGCAGATAAAAATGCGATGTGTAAAAACCAATCCTTACCCTTATTTGCCGATGGCTTAGGTAACAGTTTTAAGTGGTCGCCTTCAACTGGTTTAAACACAACAACAGGTCATGCAGTTATAGCAACACCAAATTCTACCACCACCTATAAAGTAGTGATGCAAACCAAAGCCGGATGCAAAGACAGCACAAGTATAACCCTAAAAGTTTTGCCATTGCCTGCTAAAAACATAAGCGGGAATACAACCTTTTGCGAGGGCTCTTTCACACAATTAACGGTTTCACCTGGTTCGAAAATATATAAATGGTCGCCAAGCACTGGCTTAGATACAATATTAGGCCCAAAAGTAAAAGCGAAGCCAACCTATAATATTACCTATAAAGTAAACATTACCGATTCGATGGGATGCAAGGACTCAAATATGGTTTTGGTAAAAATAAATAAAAAACCTATCGTCACTATAACCTCTAATAAGGACACCCTTTGCAAAAACGATTCAATACTACTTACTGCTAATGGGGCTTTAACCTTTACGTGGCTCCCAGCAACTGGGCTAAACCAATATACTGGAAATAAGGTTACGGTATATCCTCGAAATACGACTTATACTGTAATTGGCACATCTGATTTTGGCTGTTTAGATACGAGCACCCATTCTATTTTTGAATATCCAAATGCACCTTTAGCTATAACTGCCACCTCTTCCCAAATTTGTTTTGGAAACCCGGCATGGTTAACTGCCGAAAAAGGAAGCAATTATACTTGGGCAAAAACCACTGATTTTAATGGATCAACATCTACTATCATTCAAGTATTTCCAAAGCAAAATACAAATTATAAGGTGTATGGATTAAATAGGTATGGTTGCGCAGATTCGGCCAATTACACACTTACCGTATTTCCTGAAATGAATTTTTCTTTAAGTGGCGATTCTGCCATTTGCATAGGAGAATCAACTAATCTTAAGGCAAGTGGCACATACTCCTATAAATGGACGCCATCAACAGGACTCAATAATTCGGATAAGGCTAGTGTTATTGCATCGCCACAAAAATCAATAGTATATAAAGTTGTGGCTACTGCAAATTTATTTTGTACCGATACCAATACAATAGCTATCAAAGTTAACGACTTACCTAATTTAATCGTTTCGCCACTAGCCGATACTATAATAGAAGGACAAAGCACGACTATTCATTTTGGAGGCGCTAAAGATTATGTATGGTTGCCCAATACATGGTTGCAATTTTCAGCTGATAGCGTAATCGCTTCTCCTCCAACAAGCACAAACTACCTCGTTACCGGAACCGATAGCAATAGGTGCAGCCAATCCACAAATGTATTCATTACCGTTACTGAAAAAATAGGGATCCTAAATAACACTATGGCGGAAGACTTTGCCATTTACCCAAACCCTATTGCCAATTACGTGAACATTACTAGTCCTCTTATATCCGAGTTAATAGTGTATACAAGTACCGGCCAAGAGGTGCTTAATTTAAAAATAAATCAAAAAAATACACGCGTAAATACAAGCCATTTACCGTGTGGGGTATATATTTTTAATATCAAAAACAAAACCACAAATAATTATTTCAGAATAATTAAAAACTAAGTCAAGCTATGGATTCCAAGACTATTTTTTTGGACTTGGAACCTTAAAATTAAAATATATGCATAAAAAGCATGTCATGATACCGGTTATAAAAAAGGATGTTGAAGCCCCAAAATAATACCAGATTATTCCAGCAAATGTGCTAGCAAACATAGCACAGATACTCTGAAACCCTGCAAATGTTCCAATAGCTGTTGCGGTATCTTTCCCATCTGTAATATTACTTATCCATGCCTTGCTAATGCCTTCGGTTGCAGCCGCATATAAGCCGTATCCAAAAAAAAGTATGAAGTAAATAACTGGATCGGTGTTAAATGCCATACCTAAATACACCATCCCAAATACGATTAAGCCTGCAATATAAATTTTCTTTAATCCCAATTTGTCGGCTAAAATTCCAAGTGGAAATGCAAAAACGGCATAAATTAGGTTATAAAAAATATACGCTCCGATAACATGCGTATCGCTAAGTCCAGATTGTTTGAGGTGCAAAAGCAAAAATATATCTGAACTATTAATTAAGGCAAATACTAATAAACCTGCAGTAAGTTTTCGATAAACCAAAGGGCTCGATTGCCAATAAGAAAAAAATGAAAAGAATGAAACCGTTTTTGCCCCCTCTTTTATTTTGTTTTTTTTATCCTTAAGGAGTAAAGATGCCAATACAGATAAAGCGCCTGGTATAATGGCTATTATAAATAAGGTTTTATAATTTTCGGGGTAATAGGATAAATAAATTAACGCTATTATAGGACCTATGGCAGCCCCCAATGTATCCATTGAGCGATGAAAGCCAAATACTTTACCCTTTGTAATAGGAGTGGCTTCGTCCGACAACATTGCATCTCTAGCACCAGTTCTTATCCCTTTGCCAAACCTATCAAGGCTACGTGCAAAAAATACCCAAAGGGGCAAAATACAAATTGCCATCATCGGTTTTGAAATGGCACTAAGTACATAACCCACTTGAACAAAGGGGACGCGCTTGCCTGAGCTATCCGACCTTTTACCAAAATATCCTTTACTAAGCCCAGCCACTGCTTCGGCCAAACCTTCTAAAATTCCAATATAAACAATTGAAAATCCTATGCTTTTTAAATATACAGGCATAATGGGATATAGCATTTCACTGGCTATGTCGGTAAACAAGCTGATGAATGATAAAATCCAAATGGTTCGGGTAAGAAATTTCAAGCATAACAAACGTATTTTTTTATTTCCACTATTGCTAAACTTTTATTGAGATAAAAAAATCAATTATTTAAAACGGTGTATGACTAAATAAAAAAAATCCTTATTAGATGTTGAAGAAAAAAAAATGACTTAAATTCGTATTTGAATTTTTCAATTTATGAAAATCTGTTATTTTGGATTGCTTATGTTTATGTTTAAAATTAGTCATGCAGGCACGCCTTCTATGAATGATACTTCGTTACTCTATGGCATTGCACTCATACTTTTAGGGGGGCTACTTGGTGTGCCTTATGGAATTAAATTTATTAAAAATAAGATTCGTTCATCAAAGAACAAGTCGCATTCTTCACCCAATAAAATTGAACAACCCTAAATAAAGCAGGTGTTTTCTTTTTTAAAAGCTTCATTAAAAAGTTATATATCCTTTTAAAGTTCTGCGCAGTTTCATTGGTTGAATGGAAACTAATCAGAGCCTTAGTATTTCATATCCTATTAAAACTTAAATATAACACCTTTAGGATGTTAGCAATTAATTCGTTTAATAATCCTTACTATGAAGTACGATTACTTTTTAATAGGCTTATATTTGTATAAGCGTACAAAAAGGATTTAACTGCCTTTGCTAGTATGACGCATAAACCTAAATAAAAGGGTGAATAAATATGCTTAATCTAAAAGCTATTGTTAATCAGTTACCTACATCTATTTATAGGGCATTAGAGGAACAATTTATCCAAAGCAAAGCGCATAGCTATCTCTTTTTATTGCGTGCGTATAAAGAGAATACTTTAAGTGATGCTGACATTATTGAAAAACTTAATGCAAATATCACGTCCTTTCATACCCTTAAGTCAAGGCTGTATTCAAAAATTCAACACCATTTGCTTGAAAACACATTCGAAAGCAAGGCATATCTTTTAAATCAGTTAGCAAATATTAATACCTACATATACCATACCCCTAATGAAACCGCTGACGCGATCTTAACAAAATTAGCAGAAGATATTAAGGCATACGACATGCCAGGGTTGCGGATAGTTTACAGCGCTTTAAAGAAAATACATCGCAATACCCCAAAGTATTATGAGTATGCGAAATTGTACACTAAACACATGGATTATATGATTGCGCTTGAAAAAGCAGAAGAGCTGTTAAGCAGTTTTATGCTCATCTTGGCTGAGTATAGTATGTCAAAAGCAATAGGGCTTTTAGAAATGTTGGAATTAATATTAAGCGAAATAAAAAGTATATACCACCTCAACCCATCCTATAGCATTGCCATTATTAAAAACATATCCCTTGTCCATATCCAGCTATTTACTTCAATACAAAAGGATAAGGACGAATCAATTGTAGATTTATTGGAAGAAATTGAAGGATCAATTCTTAAATATCCCATTAATTCTGACCATCAAAATTATGGTTTGATTGCTAATTTTTTAAGGTATGAATACTATACATTAATAAATGAACATAAAAAAGCACAACCCTATTTTGAAATTGTAAACACCGAAATAAAATATTGGCTATTGCTGGATAACCTGTGCTTAAGCTACCATTTCTTATATTCCAAAATAATTAATTTTACGAGGCATCATGCAGATAAGTATCTTGGAATAGACAATAATTTGGAGGACTTACTTTTTAATTCTAAAAACACCTTTACAGTGTTAAACCTACAATTTTATTACGCTATTTCAAAATTTTATACTGGTCAATTAAAAGAGGCTATAACCAGTTTAAATACTATATTAAATACTGTAAGTTTCAAATCAATCCTTCACATAGAAATTGAAGTAAAACTTACACTAGCCTATATTTACACTAAACAAAACGAAACCGAATTAGCCGAGGGGCTTATTCGCAGTATTTATCGCAAAATAAAAGGGCAAGATGCATATAACTATGAAAATGCGATTGTGTTTTCGAAGCTAATAAATTCCCTAATGGATTTTGATAATTCCAATGCAAGGAAACTGAAAATAATTAATTTAATTCGCCTATTTGAATTTGAAAACTTGGGTGACCGAAGCATCTTAAACTTCATGCGATCTGAACTCAATACGCTTAAAACGTTATTTGCTCCAACCGATCAAAAGAAATTATAATTACAATACGCTCACCAAAAAAATATATATTTTTGGCTGCAGTAGGCTTCCAATGGTCTTAAATAAATTTTAACTTTTCGCTCATTAACGGCTTACTTAAAAAAAGTATTTCGTTCTTAAAGCCCAAGCTCCTGCTCTTATCTTGCGGATTAATTGAGGAAGTAAGTATTACTATTTTGCATGTATTTATCGTTTTTTTTATCATAGATTCAAAATCCTCAATAAATTGAAATCCATCCATATCGGGCATATTTAAATCTACAAAAATTACATCGGGCATTAATATGCCCGCCATATCTTTAGTAATATTAATATTCTGTAAAAATTCGAGTGCACTCTTACCACTAGTATTTATATAAATTTTTTCTGCAAATGCATTTCCTTCTATAACCTTTTTATTAATAAAATTATCCAAGGTATTATCGTCAACAAGCATGGCTATCGGATATTTGTATAAAGATTTTATTGTTTCCATCGTACTTAATAATTCAAAAATACTCTTGTTCTTTTCTATTTTTTTGTTAATTTATGTAACCATCACCGTCAAACCATCCCTATTTAACGCATAGCCTCTATTTTTTACATTTTATAGCTATATTGGTCAATATTAAATATATACAATTAAAATGGGTTTAAAATTCTATGTCTTTTTTTTGCAAATAATACAAATATCCTCCATTTCTTACATCGGTTAGACTTTCAAAAAGATAGGTTTAATTATAATTTTCCAATCCTCAACCTTTGTATTACTATTTAAAACTAAAAAAATGCGTTTACTAAATAATCCATTCATACACTTTTATCTAAACAATGTACTACTAAAAAAGTACGTAAAAAAAGTGGCATTGGTTCTTGTGTTAATTTGTATTACACATTTCGGAAAAGCACAATGCCAAAATTTAGAGTTGATGAGTACTAGCCTTGGGCAATGCCAGCCGGCATTATTTAAATGGGTTGTAAAAAATGCACCAGCAGGGTCAAGCTTTACATGGGATTTTGGCAGTAAGCCTCAACAAGGCCGTGATACATTTTATGCGTTTATTCAAGCAGCCGGCAAAGTTTCGGTTTCGGTAACTATTAAATTTACAGACAACAGAATATGTACCCTTACAAAACCAAATTTTGTAGAGGTATTTGCCAAACCAATTCCTACGTTTTATTCATCACGCACAAAGCTATGTAACGGAGCAGATACCATAACGTATTTTGATGTTACTAAAAATTCGGTAAAACGCAGTTGGGTTATTGATGGCGTTAATTATAATAATGCCTTAGTTAAGCAGAACCACGCCTTTATATCCACTGGCATAAAAAAACTTTCGTTAATTGTAGAAGACCATAATGGATGCAAGGCCATTAAAGAATTTGATACTGTGGCCATCATTTATAAAAATATTTCAATTGATTTAATTGGCGACCACACAACAGGTTGCGTTTCGCAATCCGTAAAATTTAAACCTTTACTAAATAGTCAGGGAATAAAAATTACAAGCTATAAATGGACTTTCCCAGGTGGGTTTCCAGTAAACCAATACAGCGATAATCCTGACACAGTTAAATACAATACCGCCGGAATTTATTCGCCCAGTTTAGAAATTAAAGCCGAAAATGGTTGCATTAAGACTTTTATTAAACCCAACTATTTAACCTTTGGCCATAAAGATACCTTATCCATTAAAATTTCAGACACGGTTATATGTAAAGGCTTATCCATTAGGGTTGAAAATATGGATAAGCAATTAAAAGGCGTGTTTACATGGAGCCTGCCTAAAACGGCTTCCTTTAACACCATCGACAAGTTTTCGTGTGAGGTTACATACAACAAAGCAGGCAAATACGATGTAAACGTGACCTATAATTACAATGGATGTATTGCCAATAAAACATTGATAAACGCCATCAGGATTAAAGATGTACAGGCACAGTTTATATCAACCGATTATTACCACTGTTTGCTCCCACACACCGTTCATCTTACCAATTTATCAAAATCAGACGATCTGGGCAAAATGAAATATACTTGGAAGATTTTTTCGAATAACACCGTAGTGCATACATCTAATAATACCAACGACTCCTTTAAACTAACAGCAGAAGGCAATTATGATGTTTGGCTCGAAACCAAGCACGTTAATGGGTGTTCGGATATAATTAAAAGGC
>CANMPY010000018.1 GCA_947499775.1 Bacteroidota bacterium
TAAACATTTTTACTCTTTTTCGATTTAACCCGGCCTTACTTTATATGGTTAGGAGCGCTTATTTTAAAAAAACAATTTTACGCTTCCACAAAACCACCCCTATTGACATTATACAATATACCAATTTAATGGCCCTAGGTTTTTTTAAGTCGAAGCATATCCCAAGTACAATCCGTATTTCGAGCTACCAAAAACTAATTGATCATGCAAGCGATAGAAAACAAACATTAAGACTTTGGCAAAAACAATATTTACAAGACTACATGCTCAAGCAAGCCAATAATATTTTCGGACCGAGCATTATGATTGGTAATTATATAACGCAACAATTAAATAAAAAAGTTACCATTATTGAAACCCCATTTACGCTCGACAATTCGAGCTTGGATAGCAGTTTGCTAAACTCAATTCAAAAACAGACAAACAACCAACCCTATTTACTTTACTTCGGCTCACTTTATCCATTAAAAGGGGTATTGGAAATTGCAGAAATAGTAAACGAATTATTCGAAAAATACCCAACACATTACTTTATCTTTATTGGAAAAGATCTTTCAATTAATGGAAAACCAATAGTAGAACTCTTAAAAGAAAAAGCGAACGCTAACCAAAATCGAATACTATGGTTCGACAGTAAACCACACACTTTACTCTATCCGGTTTTACAAAATGCTGAGCTAATTGTACTGCCATCTCGTATTGATAATTTCCCTAACACATGCATCGAGGCGATGGCTTTTGGCAAGGTTGTAATTGGCACCTATAAAACAAGTTTTGAACAACTAATTGAACATGGCGTTTCAGGATTATTATGCGAGCCCTATAACCCCGAAAGTTTACTAAAGAGTATTGAATATGGTTTGGGCTTAGATGCCAATCAAAAAGAGATGATTGGGCAGCACGCTATCAAACGAATTGCATTATTAAAGCCCGAATTGGTAGTTACTGAACTCCTAACCTATTACCAAAAGATTATAAGCGTTAAGACAAAATGAGATGGTCTTTATTTTTTTTTGGAAGAAAATAAAATGCCTTACAACCAACTTAATTAGCACTTAATCAACTCGAAATTTTGAATACCATTTAGCGTAAAAATATTCAGAGAATAAGCGTATTTTTGCACCCAATTTTTAAAAAGCAATGTTAATTGTTTCTGATTTATCACTACGTTTTGGCAAGAGGATTTTATTTGATGAGGTAAATTTAAAATTTACAGAGGGCAACTGCTATGGCATCATAGGTGCAAATGGGGCCGGGAAGTCAACATTTTTAAATATACTTTCGGGCGAAACAGAACCAACATCAGGCAATATTTCAATAATACCAGGAAAACGAATGGCTGTTTTAAAACAAGACCATTTCGAATTTGATGGCTTTACCGTTCTCGAAACGGTAATTATGGGCCATAAAGAATTATATGGCATTATGAAAGCCAAGGATGCTATTTATGCCAAAGAAGACTTTAACGATGAAGATGGAATTAAAGCCAGTCATTTAGAAGAAAAATTTGCCGATATGAATGGTTGGAATGCTGAAAGTGAAGCCGGCGAACTGCTAGGATCCTTAGGTGTAAGTGAAGAGTTCCATTACATATTAATGGGCGATTTAAGCAACAATCAAAAAGTTAGAGTTTTGCTTGCTCAGGCTATTTTTGGTAACCCCGATATATTAATTTTGGATGAGCCAACAAACGATTTGGATATTGCTACTGTAGGATGGCTTGAGAATTTTTTAGCCGAATATAAAAATGTGGTAATTGTAGTGTCGCATGACAGGCATTTTTTAGACTCTGTATGTACGCATATTTGTGATATTGACTTTCGTAAAATAAAAATATACGGAGGAAGTTATACATTTTGGTACGAAGCCAGTCAATTAGCATCGCGTCAAAAATCAGATTTAAACAGAAAAAACGAAGACAAAAGAAAAGAGTTACAGGAATTTATTGATAGATTTAGTGCCAATGTTAAGAAATCAAAACAGGCCACAAGTCGTAAAAAAATGCTTGAAAAACTTAACATAGATGAGATTGACCCTTCAAGCAGAAAATATCCTGGTATATTTTTCAAACAAGAACGAGAAGCGGGCGACCAAATTCTTAATGTTAAAGGACTAACACTTCAACCGTATTTTAAAGATTTAAACTTTAGCCTTTACAAAAACGAAAAGGTAGTTTTTCTTTCAAGAGAAAGCATTGCAATAACCAATTTTTTTAAGGTTATAATGGGCGAGATAAAGCCAGATAAGGGTAGTTTTGATTTTGGTGTTACCATCAACAAAGGATATTTACCAAATGATAAAGATCATTTTTTCGAGTCAGATCTTAATTTAATTGATTGGCTTCGCCAATACTCTACCGAAAAGGATGAAACATTTATACGTGGATTTTTAGGTCGAATGTTATTTTCAGGCGAAGAGACATTAAAATCATGCAAAGTATTATCGGGTGGCGAAAAAGTTAGGTGCATGTTATCAAAATTAATGCTCCAAAACCCGAATTTAGTTGTACTGGACGAACCTACTAACCACTTGGATTTAGAATCGATAACAGCATTAAATAATGGTTTGAATAATTATGAGGGCACCATTATGTTTACAAGCCGTGACCATACAATTGTCCAAACCATAGCAACAAGAGTTATTGAAATAACCCCTAGTGGCATGATAGACAAAGTATGCGAATACGACGATTATTTAGAGAATAAAGAAGTAAGTCAACGCAAAGCTGAGTTATACTCATCGGCAGTCAGTGCATAAAACAATTATTAACCACACATATTTATTAAATCAAACTATAAAAAAAACCATGAAATCAAAATTAGTAACACTTGGAATGATAGTAGCGCTTTTTGGAGCTGTATCATGTAAAAAAGGAGCAGGATCAAAGTCACCTGAAAACCCAACACTTAAGTCTAATGTAGATAGCCTCAGTTATGCGCTTGGATCCTTAATCGGAGAAGATTTAAAAAGCGGAGGTTTCGAAGAGTTTAATTATGATGTTATGAATGCAGCAATGCAACGTGCATTAAATGGCGATTCAGTAATGATGACTAAAAATGAGGCTAGCACAATACTACAAACATTTGCAATGGCTCAAATGAAGAAAAAAACAAGTACCAATGAAAAAAATGGTACTGAATTTTTAGCCAAAAACGGCAAAGCAACAGGAGTAGTAACTACCCCAACCGGACTTCAGTATAAAATTATAAAAGCTGGAACTGGATTAAAGCCAGTTGATGGTCAGAAAGTAAAAGTACATTACACTGGAAAATTATTGGACGGAAAAGTTTTTGATAGTTCAGTTCAAAGAGGCGAGCCTGCTGTATTTGGCGTAAATGAGGTAATCCCTGGATGGACAGAAGGTATCAAATTAATGCCTGTTGGATCTAAATGGGAACTTGTTATCCCATCGGCTCTTGGATATGGCGCTCAAGGTAACCAAGCGATACCAGGAAACAGTGTATTGATATTTGAAGTTGAATTGTTAGGTATTGAGGCTGCCACTGAACCTGCAGTTGTAAAGCCTAATGGAAAAGTTGTTCATTAATTAAGTTAATCCATACATATGAAAACTAATTTTTTAATCCTATTTGCTATAACAGGTATTTCGATTCAAACAATGGCCCAGAAGGTAGTTGTAGAAAACCCAAAATTAAAAACGAATGTTGATTCGGTTAGCTATGCCCTTGGTTCATTAATTGGACAAGATCTAAAATCAGGCGGATTTTCAGAACTTAATTATAAGGTAATGAATGCGGCCATGCAAAGAGCCATTAATGGCGATTCGTTAACAATGAACAAGCAACAATCAAGCGCTTTATTGCAAAGGGTTTCGATGGCAGAAATGACGAAAAAATCATCGGAAAACGAAAAAATCAATACGGCCTATTTAGATAAAAACAAAACAGATCCATCTGTGATCGTAACGGCAAGTGGTTTACAATACAAAATCATTAAACCAGGCACAGGATCAAAACCTACTGCTGAGCAGAAAGTAAAAGTTCATTATACTGGCAAATTAATAGACGGAAAAGTTTTTGATAGTTCAGTAGAGCGAAATGAACCTGCAGTGTTTGGGGTAAATCAAGTTATTCCAGGATGGACAGAGGCGTTGCAGTTAATGCCTGTTGGGTCTAAATGGGTTCTTTATATACCTTCAAACTTAGCTTACGGGCCGCAAGGCAACTCAGGTATACCAGGAGGAAGTTTGCTAATATTTGAAGTAGAGCTTTTAGGAATAGAGTAAATTTTATTTATTAATACTTTAAAAACCTCGAAGATTTAAGAATTTTCGAGGTTTTTTTATGCGCTTTTGGCCACTATATCTATGAAAGTTTTAAAACAAGGACGGATTATTCCCATTCATTCTAATTCTACCCAAATGCTCGTAAGCCAAAGCCGTTGCTTCACGTCCCCGAGCGGTACGCATAAGCAGTCCTTGTTGGATAAGGAAAGGTTCATACACTTCTTCTATGGTTCCTCCCTCTTCACTTACTGCGGTGGCAATGGTATTTAACCCAACCGGTCCGCCTTTAAATTTGTCAATAATGGTTACCAGAATTTTATTATCCATCTCATCGAGCCCTAGCTTATCAACATTTAAGGCATCTAACGCATAGCGTGCAATATCTAAAGTAATAATTCCATTTCCTTTTATTTGGGCAAAATCGCGTGTGCGCCTAAGCAATGAATTCGCAATTCGCGGTGTACCTCGGCTTCGTCGTGCTATTTCGTATGCCGCTGCATCTTCGATTGGCGTATTTATTATTTTGGACGAACGCAGTATAATGGTTCTTAATAAATTAGAATCATAATATTCTAAACGGCAGTTAATGCCAAAGCGGGCTCGCAATGGCGACGTAAGTAATCCAGAGCGGGTGGTTGCACCTATAAGAGTGAATGGGTTTAAAGAAATTTGAACCGATCGGGCATTCGGCCCTGTATCAATCATAATATCTATTTTATAATCCTCCATAGCGCTATATAGGTATTCCTCTACTACATTGCTCAATCGGTGAATTTCATCAATAAACAATACATCGCCTTTTTCAAGGTTGGTCAATAATCCTGCCAAGTCACCTGGTTTTTCAATAACTGGACCTGATGTAATTCTAATATTTGTTTTTAATTCATTGGCAATAATATTCGATAGCGTTGTTTTCCCTAATCCTGGAGGGCCGTGCAACAACACATGATCCAATGCTTCGCCTCGCAATACAGCTGCTTTAACAAATACACGCAAATTTTCCATAATCTTATCCTGACCCGAAAAATCATTAAAATTAGCTGGACGTAAAACTTTTTCTAATTCGTGTTCTTGTGTCGAAAGATTTTCTTTATTAGGATCAAGTATGTTATTTTGCACCTTACAAAATTAATTAAAAGTTACAGGCAACCTACCACCTATAATCCACATCCTTTTTAGGAATACATGAAACACCTCTATATAGCATTATTACTCGTTGCGGCTCCCATTCTAACTTATTCTCAACTCTCAAAAACTACCCTTGAAGTAAATAAACGCTTTCATGATTTTGGAAAAATAAAGGAAGATGGCGGAAAAGTAAAAGCCATATTTACATTTCGAAATACAGGCACTACCCCATTACTTATACTAAATGCCGAGCCATCATGTGGATGTACCCTTGGAGAATGGACAAAGGAGCCAATTGCCCCTGGCGACTCAGGAACTGTTACTGCAATATTTAACCCCAAAAACCTCGTTGGAATAATTGACAAAACCGTGGGCGTTTATACCAATGCGCAGTATTCGAAAGTAATTGTACTTGAACTCAGAGGAGAAGTAATTCCAAGAGATAAAACTATGGACGATATTTTTCTCTATCGTGTTGGAAACTTAATGTTCGATAAGGAAATGATAGAATTAGGGGATGTATTGCACAATAAAAATGATTCGGCCTTTATTGTGATGTATAACGATGGCCAATATCCAATCAAAATAAATAATTATTCACCTCTTCCTAAAGGTTATAGAATACATGCCGAAAAAAATACAGTAGAACCAAACGAAGAGGTTAGGCTTTATATAATCATTGATGGCAGTGAACTAAAAGAATTTGGCCCTTTTAACAAAACCTTTAGACTTATAACCGATGACCCCGAATATTCAGAAAAACCACTCTTTATGTTAGGCAATCTAAAGTACAACTTTGGCGATCTATCCAAAAAAGAGCGAAAACAATCTCCGAAATTCAAGATAGATCGAAAAGAAAACGATTTTGGAGTGCAAGCTTCTGGATCTTTTGTAAGCACCGATTTTAAAATTACAAATACTGGAAAAGGCGATTTGATAATTCTGAGCCTAAGCGCACAATGCCATTGCACTGAGCCTAGTATTGCAAAAACACGCTTAAAAAAAGGCGAATCAACTACCTTGTCTGTTAAATTTGATTTACTAGGAAATGCCGGTAATTTTCAAAAACCAATAAGCATTTATACCAATGATCCAAAAAATCCTGTAGTTGAGGTTTTGGTACGCGCTAAATTATATTAGTTTGGTTGTAACCCAATTTCAATGCCTTTATTGGTAATAAAACGCATCGCTTCATCGTAATCATTTTTTATTTCACCATCTAATATAGCTTCGCGCAAGGCATTTTTTAATATCCCAATTTCACGCCCTGCCTTAATTCCAAACAACTCCATTATTTCGGTTCCATCTACTGGTGGTTGCCAATTGCGCACCCTATCCCTTTCCTCTACGTCCTTTATTTTTTCTTCTACAACATTCAAATTTCGAATAAACTTGGCAACTTTAAACTCATTCTTAGTCGTAATATCGGCTTTGCAAAGCTTTAGCAATTCAAATACATCCTCACCTGCATCAAAAATTAGGCGTCGCACTGCCGAATCGGTAACTATTTCTTGCGAAAGCACAATAGGTCTTAGATGTAACAGAACCATTTTTTCAACAAATTTCATTTTTTCATTTAATGGTAATCGAAGTCGTTTAAAAATTCCTTTAACCATTCTTGAGCCCTTATCTTCATGGCCATGAAACGTCCACCCCTCTCCTACTACAAAGCGCTTGGTTTGCGGTTTTGCGATATCATGCAATATGGCAGCCCAACGCAACCAAATATCATCCGATGCTTTACACAAATTGTCGAGCACTTGAATTGTATGATAAAAATTATCTTTATGCGAAAGGCCATTAATGGTATCAACCCCATGAAGCAAAGCCATTTCAGGAAATACCAAGTGTAGCAAGCCCGTATCGAACAATAATCCAAATCCAATAGAAGGTTTTGGGCTTAATATTATTTTGTTAATCTCCTCCGAAACCCGTTCCATAGATACAATTTCTATTCTATGGGCATTGTCCTTTATACCTTGCAAGGTATCGGGAAGCAAGGTAAAGTTGAGTTGCGAAGCAAATCGAATTGCACGCATCATCCGAAGTGGATCATCACTGAATGTTATTCCGGGAGCCAAGGGTGTTTTTAATATTCCGGCATTCAAATCATCCCTCCCGTTATATAAATCTATCAATTGGCCATAATCGTTCTGGTTCATGCTAATGGCCATTGTATTGATTGTAAAATCACGCCTACTCAAATCATCTTCAAATGTGCCACTCGCAATTTTTGGTTTTCGGCTATCCAAATTATAGGATTCTTTTCGAGCGCCAACAAATTCAATATCCCAACCATCGCTCTTAATCATTGCTGTCCCGAAATTTTTGAATACCGTAACATTTTTAGTTTCTCCTAATTTATGAGCAACTAATTTTGCAAACTCAATACCATCGCCAATTACTGTAAAATCAACATCTTTCGATGGTCTATTTAGATAAAAATCGCGAACATACCCACCTACAACATAAGCTTTTGTGCCAGTTTCGTTAGCCACTTGTGCTACCAATTCAAAAACTTTATGTCTTAAAAAATCAAACATAGGGGGCAAAGATACTCCCTTGGCATGAACTATGTATAGGAATTGAGGAATAAGCCTCCAACTGTTTAGTTCCAAATAAATCGTGTTCTAATTATTTTATACTTACTCATCCAAAGTCATCAGAGCGGCAGATGTGAACGAAATGTGCAAACCGTGTTTTTTTTTGGCTCGGTGGCGGCTGGCCTAGTGCGGCAAGAAAAAAAACAAGCTTGGATTTCGTTCTTGATTTTTTTGTTTCGTTTTTTTATCTAAAGAAACCGAAGGTTCATGAACACCATTGACATGAACATAAAGAAGTGAATAAAAAAAATGAAAAGAATTCCATTTACACAATTTAGATTATACGCTCTAAACCATCCCCTTAATTTAAAAAATTCAGGTAAAGCACCATTATGCTTGCTCAATTGAATATAAATCAAAATTTATTTAGGACGCTATTGATACCAAATATCTAAAAATAAATGATAGGTAATTGGTAAATTTGAAATGCTTTATATCCGTATGCTGCCAATTTACAAATCAAACGCTCTAAAACTTTGGGATAGATACACCATAAATCATGAGTCTATAACCAATCTCCAGCTAATGGATAAAGCAGCCTTGGCATGCGTAGAATGGATTTTAAAGCATATACCGCAAACTTCACCGTTAGCCATATTATGTGGCAATGGCAATAATGGAGGCGATGGTTTAGCCATTGCCCGTATCTTGGTTCATTATGCGTATAATATTTCGGTTTATGTAGATACTAGCAGTACAAAATCGGATGAATACAATACGAATTATGAACGATTACTATCATTGGCAACTGTTAAAATTTTTGAGATCGAAAAATGCCTTCCGTTATCCCTTGCTAAGAAATCAGTAGTTATAGATTGTATTTTTGGAATTGGACTTAATAGGCCAATTACTGGGCTATGGCAACAGGTTGTAAATTCAATAAACCAATCGCAATGTAAAATTGTAAGCATTGATATTCCATCGGGGCTAGTGGCCGATCCGTCAACTAATAATAAGCCTGAGAAAAACGCATCTATTATTAAAGCAAATTATACCCTCACGTTTCAAATTCCAAAACAAAGCATGTTACTACAGGGTTGGGGTGATTATTGTGGTGATTTGATTATTATTGATATTGGTCTTAGTCCAAATTTTATGGCCAAAAATCAAACCGAAAATTTCTTAATTTCATTACCATCCATCAAAGAACGATTTTTAAAGAGGATTAAATTCTCACATAAAGGAACTTATGGACATGCTTTGATAGTTGCAGGAAATAAAGGGAAATGCGGGGCAGCTATTTTGAGTGCAATGGCATGTATGAAAAGTGGGGCTGGATTAGTCACAGTCCACACACCTTCTGAATGCCACATTCCTATTTATTCATCAATTCCCGAAGTGATGATTGAAGAAACTGAGATTGAACTATTGGATATGTCTCACTATTCGGCCATAGGTATAGGGCCTGGTATAGGGTATCATTCTATTCAAGTTTCCTTACTGCGAAAAATTTTCGCGCATTGCAAATGCCCTTTCGTATTAGATGCCGATGCTTTAAATATTATATCACAAAACCCTGATGAATTTTCAGTACTTGCCAATACGATTCTTACCCCTCATCCCAAAGAATTTGATAGGCTTGTTGGTGGTTCGGCTAATGCGTATGAACGCCTAAAAAAAGCTCAAAAATTCGCAATGGATAAAAAATGTATTGTAGTTTTAAAAGGAGCCCATACATCTATTTGTTGCCCTGATGGAAATGTTTATTTTAACAGTTCTGGAAATGCAGGTATGGCCACAGCTGGTGCTGGCGATGTACTTACTGGCATTATCACATCCTTGCTTGCCCAGGGCTATTCTTCCATTAATGCTGCTATTATAGGCGTTTGCATTCATGGAGCAGCTGGCGACAATGCAGCCAATCAAAAATCAGTTACAGGCCTTTTGGCTTCTGATATAATTGATAATTTGGATTACGTATTTAAGCACTTGGAAGGATAAGATGTCAATCTCTTTAATTGGTAACGAAAGATTGCAAATTAAAGAGATTGATTACCCTAATTCGTTTAATATTCAAGTGCAATAAAAAGCAATGAATTAATTACGAATTCAAACTTTTATTGTGCTCTTAGTATACCTATTTCGAAAATTGAAGTTCTGCGAAAATCTTCACCTCTTCTCCAATTAACAATCCACCTGCTTCTAATGGGGCATTCCAACTCAGTTGCCAATCGTTTCTATTAATTTTCCCCGATAGTGTAAACCCAATCTTTTGGTTACCCCAAGGATCAATTCCAAAACCTCCGTATTCAACATTCAAAGCTACAAGAGATGTTATTCCTTTTATGGTTAGATTACCTGTTAAGGTATAATTCATTTCGTCAACTTTTTCAAGGTTGGTAGAATTAAACACCATTTCAGGATACGTTTCGACATCAAAAAAATCTGCTGCTTTCAAATGACCATCTCGTTGCTCGTTTCCGGTAGT
Source organism: Bacteroidota bacterium (assembly GCA_947499775.1). Classification (GTDB taxonomy): domain Bacteria; phylum Bacteroidota; class Bacteroidia; order NS11-12g; family UBA9320; genus JABWCE01. The sequence continues at coordinate 10,406 of CANMPY010000018.1, forward strand.
TAATGAATTAATATCAGCACTAAATGCAATTTGAGCAGTCGAAAAATCATCGCCTTCGGTTTCGGCTTTTACTTCAAATTTACCGAAGGTACCCGATACGTTCGAAATCATTAAATGTTTTACTTTAAATCCTATTTCACTGTGTGAAGCATCTAAATTCCAAACTGTTTTTGTGGTGGCTGTTGTAGTCATATTTAAGTTAAGTGTTAGTCGACAAAGTTAACGTTAATGGGGCATTTAGATTTACCAATTGGGTAATCTTACTGTCTAATTTTAGTGGTGTACCTCTATTTTTAGGCCTTTCTTAAAATTGCTATACGGAGGCAAATGAATTACGCCTTTCTTCTCCATAACATCGCCTTCAAAGTCGGCAGAATCTGCTATGCCAAACCATGGCTCGATGCAAATAAACTTTGCGTCGGCTTTTGCCCAAATACCTAAATATGGCCACCCTTCAACATCTACTTTAACGTTTTTAGTACTTGATTTTGAGTATAATGTAATCCATTTAGATTTTAGATTTTCCAAAACTATGGCGTCATATTTAAATGTATTCCCATCTACGTCAATTCGTCCTTTGCCATTTGTCACCGATTTTTGTCGGTTCGAAATAAAATTTGCATCCAATTGCCATGAAAGCGGATCTAAATCCTTATCAAAAACAAGAAATGCATCTTCGGGTTGGTCAATAGCAAATGCAGGATGAGCACCAAATGAAACTGGCATAATATCCTTCCCCTTATTTGAAATTTCAAATTCCATTTGTAAGGAATTACCAAATAAATAATAACCAACACGTAAACTGAATTGAAACGGGTAACGTGTTTGGGTATAAGCACTATCCGTCAATTCAAATACAGCACAATCCTCTTTTTGTTCAACCAAAGTAAAGAGGCTATCTCGCGCAAATCCATGTTGTTCGATGCTATAGGTTTTAGTGTTATAGCGGTACTCAAAATTTTTCAGTCGGCCAACAAAAGGAAACAAAACGGGTGCATGTCTCGGCCAAATAGATTTATCGGCTTGCCAAATAAATTCAGTACGACTTGGTTCATGCTTCAAACTGCATAATTCGGCTCCGAATGGAAGAACGGAAGCTGAATAATGGCCCGAAATTAATTTTATTGGATTATCCAAGTTTTAAAGGTTTCCGCGTTTGGCTTGCTCCATTTCTATAGATTCGAATAAAGCTTTAAAATTTCCTTTACCGAATGATTTGGCGCCTTTGCGTTGTATTATTTCAAAAAACAAAGTAGGCCGGTCTTCTACTGGCTTTGTAAATATTTGCAAAAGATAGCCTTCGTCATCTCTATCCACCAATATTCCAAGTTCCTTAAGGGGTTCAATATCTTCATCAATTTTGCCTACCCTGTCAATTAATTCATCATAATAAGTAGTAGGAATGGTTAAAAATTCGATACCGCGACTTTTTAATTTTGTAACCGTATCTACAATATCCAAGGTTGCTATGGCAATATGCTGCACCCCTTCACCTTCATAAAAATCGAGATATTCCTCTACCTGCGATTTCTTCTTGCCTTTGGCCGGTTCATTTATTGGAAATTTAACATACCCATTGCCATTGCTCATCACTTTACTCATCAAAGCCGAGTATTCGGTAGAAATATCTTTATCGTCGAACGAAAGGATATTTTTAAATCCCATGACCTCTTCATAAAATTTTACCCATGGATTCATTTGGTTCCAACCCACATTACCCACACAGTGATCAACATAGAGCAAGCCTACGTCGGTAGGATTGTAGCTCGACTCCCATTTAACAAAGCCTGGCATAAATGGGCCCTTATAGTTTTTTCGCTCCACAAACAGGTGAACCGTATCGCCATAGGTATGAATGCCGCACATTTTTACTTCTCCATTTTCATCTTTAAAGTTTTGAGGTTCCATATAAACCTTGGCGCCGCGTTTTACGGTTTGCTCAAAAGCATCAAAAGCATCATCAACCCATAAGGCTATAGCATGCACCCCATCGCCGTGTTTTTGAATATGGGCATTAATGGGATGATCCGATTTTAAGGGAGTAGTAAGAACTATCCGCATTTTGTTTTGAATTAAAACATACGAAGTTTTGTCTTTTACCCCGGTTTCGGGACCGGCATACGCCAAACTTTGAAACCCAAAGGCAGTTTTATAAAAATGGGCAGCTTGCTTAGCGTTGCCTACATAAAATTCTATAAAATCGGTACCTTTCAACGGAAGAAAATCGACAACAATATCGGGCGACAATGAAGATGTGGTTTGCATAATTAATTTACAAAATTAAAGGATTGAAACCGAATATTACCATAGGCCGATGTAATGTCATCCAAAATACTACAATTTAAAATTTGACAAATGTATAATTACTCTTTTTTATAAAAAAAACTACCTTTTTATATAAGTGCAAATCCCTTTTATGTTTTAATACTCACATCCTCTTTTTATTTTTAAACTTAAACGTTTATCTCAAATTTTCATACCCTATAGCAGTCTAACCCAATCCAAATTAATAAAAACCATTAGCCTTTAATAACCTGTGATGATATGGAAGATATATATTGCCTTAAATTCTAATGACTTTTCATTAAAAATAAACCAATAACCGATATATATA
>CANMPY010000019.1 GCA_947499775.1 Bacteroidota bacterium
TTTTTTGAGTTTGTAAGTTCAATGGTAACTTTATATGTCCCTGAATTGGCGTATTTATGGCAAATCTTATCACCAAGCTGAGGCGAGGTGCTCATGTCTTGGTTTCCATCATCCCATACTATTATTCGTTTGGTAAGGGATACGCCTGTATCGCCTCCGCTAGAGCTATCAATAAGGCATACATTGTTTTGCCATAAACAATAATTGTTATCTGATTTTTTTATGATTTTGAACTTTGGCAACTCATATACGGTTACTGTATTTGTATCAATACATGTGCCGCCACCCATCAAACTTACCGTAACTTTTACTAGCTTAATACCTTTTGTTGAGTATTTGTGGCTAAAGCTTGTTTGAGTAGAAGTAGTGGCATCGCCCATATCCCAAATTACCGATTGAATGCCTGTGCTTGCCGTTACCTCAAAACTCATAATTTCTTCTTTGCACACTATACTGGATGCATTGATAGAACATGTTTGACTAAAGGTTAAAAACGATGAAGCGGAAAGAATTAAAGTGAGTAGCAGTCTGAACATCAACTACAATAATAGATACAAATATTAAAAAGTGTGGTATTAAATTAATATTATTTATAACCAAACACTAGCGCCTTCGGTGCAATTTTTACAAATTTCAATGTTTTTGCGCGACTTGAGCAGCAAGGATCTAAATTTTTCGTAAAGGGCGCCTTTCCATATTTCAGCAAAGGTTTTTTGTGATAATTCGCCAAGCCGGTATGAGGTATCTTTATCAAAACAACAGGGTACTACTTTGCCATCCCACGTAATAACACATCCTTGCCACATACGCCAACAGTGATTTAATAATTTATTTTTTATTTTAAAGGTTGCCTTTGAGAAACTATACCGCGAATATTTATCATTTTTTGGAATCAAATCGCTACCCGTTTCAAAATTATAAACCTGTGCACTTTTAAAGGCTAGGTGATCAACCCCTGAATTTTTTGCGAGTTTTTTTACGTCTTCAATTTCATGCTCATTGTGCCCAAAAACAATGAATTGCCAAATGATATAGGGTGTTTTGCTCTTTAATTTTTTTTTCCAAACCACCAAATTTCTGGTCCCTTCCATTACTTTTTCCAATTGCCCCCCAATTCGGTATTTTTTATACGATTCTTCTGTTATTCCATCTAACGAAATTATTAAACGATCTAATCCAAACTCAATTGTTTTTTTACAGTTTGCGTCATCAAGATAATGGGCATTGGTGCTTGTAGCCGTATAAATATTTTTGTGTGAGGCATACGCTACCATATCCAAAAAAGATGGGTTTAAATAAGGCTCTCCTTGAAAATAAAGGGTAAGGTAGGTAAGGGTTTTGCCCAGCTGATCAATGGCATTTTTGTAAGTTGCCATATCCAGCATTCCAGTTGGTCTTGAAAATTGGCGCAGCCCGCTTGGACATTGGGGGCAGCGTAAATTGCATGAGGTTGTAGGCTCAATACTTACGGAAACTGGCATACCTCTGTGGTAATTTTTTTTGGTGAGTTTAGAAAGATAATAACTTCCCAAAATTTGCATCATATTCCAAATCCGATGTGCATTCAGTTTTGAAATATAATTAAGTCCATCACGGGTTTTTGCCAGCATAATTAATCAATCAAAAATAGGTCGATTTAACTATTCGAATTCAAAAAATTTGAATTAGTAAAAAAAATAGGCAAAGGTTTGCTGCACCACTTGCTTATATGGGCTTTGCCTATAACTAAACTTTTGAAACTGCGGATTAAAAAGTTAGTTTCTAAATCTTGATTAATAAGTAATTAGTAACGGTCGTTAAAGAAGTCCTTACTCTACTTGTTCATATATAATATGACTCCCTAAAAACGGATATAATTATCCCTGTAATTAACCTAAATTTGCCCTAAATTTTAAATTCTTGATTTATTCGAATTGGTGGAAATATGCAGGAGCAGTGTTAGTGCTGTATTCCATTATAGGAGGGTTACTGTTTGTAAATCCTAATAACTTGTTATTTTTGGACGAAACGGTTCGGAATCTCAATTTTCATGTGCCCATGTGGTTTACAATGATAGCCTTACTTTTTATTTCGGTAATCAATAGCTTGAAATACCTTAAAACATTTGATTTAAAGTACGATATTATTGCTTCGAAGTGCGCGGCTGTTGCAGTACTTTTTGGATTAATGGGGTTAGCTACTGGTTCGGTTTGGGCGCGATTCAGCTGGGGTTCGTGGTGGACAGCTGACGCTAAATTAAATGGAGCAGCCATTGGCGAACTGTTATACTTAGCCTATTTAATTCTCCGAAATTCAATTGACGATCCTTCAAAAAAAGCACGATTATCTTCGGTGTATAGCATTTTTGCATTTCCACTTTTTATTGTATTTGCATGGATTTATCCTAAAATGATAACCAATAGCATGCATCCCGGAAGTGGCGATACGGTAGGGTTTAATAAATATCCCTTAAACAATAATTTGCGGATGACATTTTACCCAGCTGTAATTGGTTGGATTACCATGGGATGGTGGATGGCTACTTTGCTTATTCGCAACGATTTTTTACTTTTAAACAAACAAAAAAATGAAAATTAAACTCTTTTTACTTTTAAGTTTTATTTCTACTCTAGCCTGTGCTCAAACTCAAGAAAATCCATTTTATGCCAATGGCAAAATATACGTTGTGGTAACCGTTATTTCAATGATATTTACGGGCATTATCCTGTATCTGATAACCATTGATAGGCGATTGAGAAAGACGGAAAGGGAATTAAATGAAAAACACTAGCCGATAAAAAAGTGGATTTATTCGGTAAAGCAATACTGGAAGTGATTTCTTACAAACATTCTAAAAAATGAAAACAATAAACATTATTATTTTGGTAGTTATAGCAGCAGCTATCGCAATATTTGCAGGGGCTTATACCGAAAGCAGCACCTATGCCGATTTTAAAAAGGCTAAAGAAGACTTAGGACAAGAATTTCACATTGTAGGCCGATTGAATAAATTAAAGCCGATGGTTTACGAACCATTAAAAAATGCCAATAGATTTGAATTTTACCTTATTGATTCATTGGGCTATGAGGCTAAAGTAATTTATAGCGAACCAAAACCTACCGATTTTGACAGAAGCGATAAAGTAGTGGTAATTGGAAAATTTGAACATAAGGAGGGGGATTTTATTGCCACAAAAATTCTATTGAAATGCCCTTCGAAGTACGAAGCTGAAAATAAAACAAAGTAATGGAGGTTATATATTCTGGAGAAAATCTTTTAATAGGAAATATTGGACATTTTTTGGTGGTCTTGGCATTTTGTTCCGCCATATTAAGTGCGGTGGCCTATTTTTTTTCTACCAATAACGCCGATGATACGGGGTGGAAAAAACTAGCAAGGGTTTCATTTTGGGTACATGCCATAGCTGTAATAGGGGTTTTTACCACACTTTTAACCCTCATTTATGGGCATTATTTTGAATACCAATATGCTTGGCAGCACAGCTCCAAAAGTTTGCCTTGGTATTATATGCTCTCCTGTTTTTGGGAAGGGCAAGAGGGGAGTTTTTTACTTTGGTTATTTTGGAATGCAGTTATTGGAATTTTATTAATTTTTACCGTTAAAAGTTGGGAAAGTCCTGTATTGGCTGTCATTTGCCTTACTCAAATTGTATTATCAAGTATGCTTTTAGGGCTCGACGTGGGCGAAATTTATAAAATAGGAAGTAGTCCATTTTCTTTGCTTCGCGAAAAAATGGCATTAAACGCTCCAATATTCCGAACCCCTGATTATTTAAAACAAATAGTAGATGGAAAAGGACTCAATCCGCTACTTCAAAATTATTGGATGGTGATACATCCTCCTACCTTGTTCTTTGGATTTGCAACGAGCATTATCCCGTTTGCGTTTGCCATTGCCGGTCTTTGGACAGGTAAATATAAAGAATGGTTAAAACCTGCACTGCCTTGGACATTAGTATCGGTTATGGTATTAGGAACTGGGATTATCATGGGTGGATTTTGGGCTTATGAATCGTTGTCGTTTGGTGGATATTGGGCTTGGGATCCTGTAGAAAATGCATCGTTGGTTCCATGGTTGCTTTTAATAGCTACGGTACATTTAATGCTTATTTATAAAAGCACAGGAACCAGTATAATTTTAACTTATCTTTTTAGCATAGCGTCTTTTATGCTTGTGTTGTATGCTACGTTTTTGACCAGGAGTGGTATTTTAGGCGACAGTAGCGTTCATTCGTTTACCGATTTGGGACTTAGTGGACAGCTCATGATTTTTATGTTTATTTTTTATGCCCTACCCTTGTTTGCGATGGTTAAGGATAAACGTCAAAAATTAGGATTGAACCTTGTGTATTGGACGGTATTTATTGCCAATATTGTCATTGGTATAGTGAGCAAAAACAGCATGCATTTTGCAATTTTAAAATGGATTGACATCGTTATGTTTGCAGCATTAAGCTTTTGGTTTATCTATAAACTTTACAAGACTTTTCCGGCTAGTAAAATGGAAGAAGATTTTAAAAGTCGTGAATTATGGATGTTCATTGGGAGTCTTTTTTTATTGCTTTCTGCCTTTCAAATAATTTTGGCTACTTCATTTCCTGTTATCAATAAATTGTTTGGTAGCAATATTGCCGCACCTGCCGATGCTATAGCCTATTATAATTTTTGGCAAATGCCCATTGCTATAATAATTGCATGTTTAACTGCATTTGGCCAATATTTTAAATACAAAACATCTAACTTTAAAATGGTTTCATTTCAATTAATAAAATCATTTGCAATTGCAATAGTATTAGCTGTTGGGTGTATGTTTTTATTCAAAATTTGGGATGTCTATTATCTTGTTTTGTTACTAGCTGCGATATATGCCATTGTTGGAAATGTGAATTATATAGGCACTACGTTAAAAGGGAAAATAAAATTGGCCGGTGGATCAATAGCGCATATCGGATTTGGGTTAATGTTGATAGGAATATTGGTTTCAAGTGCCAAAAAACAAGTGATATCAATTAACGAAACTGTTGATTATGGAAACAGCATGGACGATAAAGCCAAGCGCGAAAACATGTTGCTTCTTAAAGGCGATACGGTTCGAATGGCTGATTACTTGGTAAGTTATGGATCTGATACAGTAATTGGACCTAACACATTTTATAACGTTCATTATAAGGGAATAGGAAATAGCGATGAATTTACCTTACTGCCTAATGCACAAATAAATAATAATCAATTAAATGCTAATCCCGACACACGCCATTATTTAACGCATGATGTGTATACCTTTGTTAGCAATGTTCCCGATAAAAGCAAACAAAACAGTGAGCCGTGGGGTGCACCAAAAGTACATCAAGTAATAATTGGAGATACTATTTCAACTCCAAATGGAAACGTTGTTTTTGAGAGCATAGATAAAGATGCAAAGCCACAAACATTGAGGTTAAACCATCAAATGTTAGGTGCAAATTTAAAAATCATCAATGGGAAGCACGTTTATAAATCGAAACCAATTTTTGGAATAGCAAACGATAAATCACTTTATACCATCGAATCGGTAGTGGATGAAGCTGGGCTTAAATTCCAGTTTTATATTAAAGCCGCTGATGCTGGGGTTGCGGCATTTATCGAAATTAGCGAACGGCCTGCCATTCGTGATTTTATTATTATGAAGGCTATTGTTTTTCCGTATATCAATTTATTGTGGGGTGGCGTCATTGTGATGGTCATAGGGTTTGCTATTGCTATTGTAAAGCGCACCAAAGATTATCGACTTAGCCTTGAAAAGTAAAATTACCCTTATTGGTTCGGGCAATATAGCGTGGCATCTTGCCAAAGCCTTTGATTTGGCAGGGCATCAAATACATCAAATCATCAGTAGAAATGAAGAAACGGGTAAGGCTTTGGCCAAAACCTATGCTGCCTATTTTGGAACAAATCCTGAGAGCACTTTAGAGGATAGTGATTTTGTTTTTTTAACCATTCCGGATAAAGCAATTGAGTCGACTATTAAATCTATAAAAGCAAAGAGCTCCATTTTTTTGCATTGCGCGGGCAGTGTGTCGATAGAGAAATTGGCCAATTATAAAAACAATGTAGGGGTGTTTTATCCCTTGCAAACGTTTACTAAAGCACGGCAAATTAATTTTTTTAATGTTCCGGTTTTTGTTGAGGCCTCCAATCAAGATACCTTTCAAAAAATATGGGATTTGGCCGATAGTATATCCAATACGGTTAAACATCTTGATTCCGAAAAACGAGAAAGTCTACATTTGGCTGCTGTAGTGGCTAACAATTTTACCAATTATCTCCTTATCCAAACCGAAAAAATCTTGGCTACACACAATCTTCCAATGGAATACATAAAACCATTAGTTGAAGAAACTGTAGAAAAAGCATTTGAAATTGGCCCTCTTTCTAGCCAAACCGGTCCTGCCATGCGCCACGACACAATCACCATTCAAAAACATTTGGATAGTTTAAAAACGAATCCCGAAATGCAAGAGGTGTATGCTTTGCTTAGCAAAGCAATTCAAAACATTTAGAAATTAAGTAATACTAGATTGAATCTATTAGGGCTCAGTAATAGATGCATGAACCCTTATAGACTATTATTTTACCGAATCAATGTTACTGTACCAGTGTAGGTAAACACTTTATTGATAAAGTTGGTAACTTGAACTTCATAAACATAGGCATCGGTGGCACATGGCTCCCCTTTATAAATACCATCCCAAGGTTCATCTAATTTGGTGGTTTTATAAAGTATTTCGCCCCAACGGTTAAAAACCATGAGTTGGTAAGTATTGTAGCCGCTTGCTTGTACGTTAAATTTGTTGTTTTTGACAGGCCCAAATCCATCGGGTGTAAACACATTAGGAATATAAACCAATATGTCTGGCCCAACTTTTACAGATTTGGTAATGGTATCGCGGCAACCAAAATTTGTTTCTACCATTAGCGTAACCCAATAAGTATTAGTATCGCTCGAGTAATAGTACTCCGGATTTAAATCGGAAGAAGTGTCGCTATCAATTACTATATCTCCAAAATTCCATTCATTGGACGCAATTTTACTTCCAAGCGTTGAATTCACAAAACTTGTATTGGTGAATCTAAACCTTGGCAATGCAGCTGTAGTCGAGTTATTTGGATTTGGTACAAAATCAGCAACTGGCAATGGGTAAGCATCAATGTTTATTGGACCAAACACTGTATCGCAACCAAGATTACTCGTAATGGTTAAGTTAACAGGGAATTGGCCATCGCTTATATAGGATTCTGAAGGGTTTTGCAGGGTGCTTTTTCCTCCATTTCCAAAATTCCAATCATAGGTAGCCTTAGTGGCATCTACTCCATTTGATATTGTAGATGTGAATTTAGCTAAATGCGGAATACATCCGTTTGCGTCATCAACCGCTATGATTGCCAATGGTTTTGGATTAATAGTTATCGTTATGGCATTTTGATCGAAAGGGCAAACTCCGGTGGCATCGGTAAAAGCGGTTATAACAATAATTGTGCTGCTATCGCTTCGCGGCTTAATAGTAAATGTAGCTGGATTATTATTGCTCAATTGGGTATTGTTCTCAAAATTAGCACGCAAGGGATCGGCATTATGCACCCAATTTATTTTCGGCGTATTGGCGAATTGTGCCTTTAGGGGAACAGTTATCAAGTTACTTCGGCAATAGCTGGTGTCTTTAGTAAGTATTGTAAGAATGGGTTTGCTCTGAACAAATACTTGTAAACTTTTTGTCGTATCGCATTTTGTGGTAGGATGAATATAAGTGTAAGAAAGTGATATCCATTTGTCACGCTCTGAAGCCGGAACTGCACTTGGTTTAAATTTACCTCCCCCAATAATGCCTGGAATAGTGCTAGACCAGTTTCCTCCTGCAGGCGCTGCATTTAAGTTTACATCGCCGTCAACTTCGCAATATGTACTGCTGTTTAAATTTGGACTTACGCTAATGTTTACTGTAGGAAGCGGATTGATTTGGATTATAGTATCCTTTTTTACATAGCATCCGCTTGATAAATCGATATAGCGCATTTTGTATAAACCAGGACCATTTTGAAGATTCAATTTTTTAGTATCTAAAGTGTCGCCATTGTTCTTGTCAAGGCCAACTTGCAATAATCCTTTAGCTTTTGAAAATCCAGCACTGTCAATTGCCGACCAAACTCCTGAAACTGGTTTTGCATTGCTTAGGGTAATTAAATTAACAATACCCTCATCAATACAAAGGTCTTTAAATCCATTAAATGTTATAATAGGAACCTTTACAATATAAAATTTAGCGGTGTCCTTATTATAACATCCCTCGCCATCCAATACAGTTATTTCAATCTCTAGCGAGTCTTTGCTGCTTGCTCCTAAATCAATCACGGATTTGTCAACGATAAGGGCAAAATCAAAGTTTAAACTTGCATCATCATCCACTACCAAGTCAGTAATGGTACACATTCCTCCTCCTGTTTTTGCTAAACTTCTTAAAAGTTTAAACGTAACCTGAGTCATTGAATTCAAGTTTATTGGTGTTTTTATAAATATAGGTAAAGGTGCAGCTGCTTTTAATTTAACTTTTTGAGCATTTTGACACAAAGTTCCGCCATCGAATTGAAGTGAGGGCAATGGGTTTATGGTAAATCGAGAGCTGTCCTTGTTTATACACGTCGTGTTTGGGTCGGTATAGGTATAAATTAAAGTAAAAATACCTGCCTTTTTTGGATCGCAAGCCGATGGGGTTAAAAAGGTGTTGCCTCCAGAAACAAAAGCTGTATTTTGACGGCAGTCCCATGTTCCACCTATAGGAGAACCAAAAAGTGGGCCACTCAAAGATATATTGCCATAATCGCAACAGTATTTTTGAGGCGCACAAACTATTAAATCTGGTAAAGGATTTACTTTTATATGCACCGTATCGGCTCCATAACAACGCAATGTATCTTCTTGAACTTCTAATTCTAAAAGGTAATCATAGGTGTTTTGTGTTTTAAGCTTTAGCTTAGCTTGGGTGCTTAATATTGGTAGAGTTTTTGGCAATCCTTTATACCACAAATACGTACCTGATTTTGAATTATTCACGGTGTCAAGTCCCGATGCATTTAAAATTAATTCATCATTAAAGCATAAGGTCTGATCAGGTCCAGCATTGGTAAATAATGTATCGTTCACAATTAACTGCATGCTGTCGGTATTTGTACATCCTAAGCTGTCTTTTACAGTTATGGTATAAAGCCCTCGTTGTGCAATTCGCGAAAAGGTATCAGTGCCGTAAGGATTGCCGTCATGTGCCCATTGCCAAAGTAAGGTATCGCCTTGTTGAAGGGTATCGTTTGTATCTGGATTTATCCACCAAGCTACTTGCGCTTTTGGGGTAATGGTAACACTATCGTACCAACAAATTCGTATATCGGGCCCCATCGAAACTTTAGGATTTTCTTTTAAAAATACATTGATGGTATCGTAGGCTGTACATCCTTTTTTGTCCGATATTTCAACTCTAAATATACTATCGGATGAATTCATAAACACATCAATAATATCGAGCGTGTCTTTTGGGTCATGTGCTGGTGCAAACCATTTGTATTTATAGTCAGGTACACCATTATAGGTTCTTGCCGATAATCTTAAGGTTGTGTTGGCGCAAACAAAGGTATCAGGCCCTACCGATAAATTAACTTCTAACAGAGGTGGAATAATTATGGTATCAAAATATTCGGAAGGGCAATTTTGAGGAGGATTATTAATTGTGTGATGAACAATATATTTTCCGCCCTTCCTGAAAATTACAGTGTCAATTTGATTTTTTGATTTTAAGCCATTATTGCTTTTAAAACTATACGTTTTTTTGTCAAGAAATTGCCCGTATTTATCGCTTATTTCCCAAGCGTAAGTTGGCGTTCCTCTGAACCCGTTGATCGGTTTACTTTTAAAGGCGTAGGTGCCGCAAATTAATGTATCGTATGTTCTAACTGTTTCGGCAATAAAATTAACTTTTATTGAAAATGATCTTACGGTAACTGCGTTTCTAGGGCAAGCATTGTCTTTGGCTGTTACAGTAAACGTATACGGCAAATCGCTTGCTTGATTTTTTTTAGGAGTCCAACAAAATTGCCCTACCCTTTCCCTGACCGTGGTGTCTTTTATTACAAAAGTTGCCCCTGGAATTGCATTGTTCCAGGTAAGTTTAACGGTATCGGGTGGAGGCGATGTTGCCGGGGGAGGAAGTTTAAAGGGTTTGTCTTCGGTGGTTACATCAAAACATAATTTTGTCCCCGCACAAACTGAATATTTGAAGGATTTGTTTGTAATTTTTGGTGGATTATTGCCAGGGCAGCTCAATACAGTAATGTACATATCGCGCCGGGTGGTTCCCAATTTTTTCCATTTACCGGTGCTGTCTTTTCGGTATTCGTCAATCATTAGGCATAATGGCCCGTTTTCGTCGCATTTGGTTGGCGTAAAAATAATATCGCCGGTTTCAAAGTCAATATAAAATCCAATTGGAGGATCTGCATTTTGATTGTATTTAGTTTTATCTGTCCAACCTCCTGGGAAATAAGACGATAGTGGGTAATTTTTGCTCCAACCCCCCAGCCATGAAACTGCATTAAAACTTGCGCTTAAGGGCTCGGCTAAACTATAGGCCAACGAATCGCCTGTATCGAGTAAATCAAGCGTACCTGCATTGATATAAGCCGGTTGATTGCAGCATAAAAAACACATGGCAATGTTTGTAAACCTCGGCGAATTATTTCCTTTTTTGCCAATATTACAAAGATCCATCATGGCTTCGCCTCCGTAGGATGTAGTTGAAGTTGTAGTGCTTACTAGGCCCCATGGTTGGGCTACCCTAAGTTTTACTTGGCAACAACTTCCAAAACTTTTAAAGGGCGATTTGTCAAAATCAATGGTGTCAACAAAAATATGTTCTTCAATTCCCAATCTACTTCCTCCGCTATTGGTACAGGGCAATTGTTCGGAACTGCAAACCGGAGTTATATCTCTTATACTTACTCTTGGCGGTTTTGTAGTAATAGATGTGCTACCGCAAATGACAGTAAATGTAGGCATTACCGATAATTTACATTGACATTGATGGTATAAAATATACTTTATAGCATATTTTCTGCCACCTAAATAGGTATAAATAATATCGGATCCATTTATAATATCACACGATTTTACAATCTCGGGACTTAAGAATGACCCAATTAAACTCGTTAAAAGAATTATTTTTAACCAAATCGATTTAATTTTTTGCATGAGCAATTAATGAAATTTAAAGCACCTCAATAATACTAAAAAAAAATTAATAATAAAGAGAAACTAATGCAGATTTATTCTGTAATGTTCTAAAAAGGAGTTTGATAGAAGTGTTTTTATGCCTTAATTTATTTTTGAATTATCTATAAATTCATCATGACCCCTTTTGAATAAAGCAAGCAGTTGTTCTCTTTCCTCTGCTAAACTATCAACTAATGATTTTTTACGTAATCCTATAATCCTAAGTTTTAAATTGGAAAGCCATTGTTTTGACTTATTATAATAGGTAAAGGTAAAAATACCAAGTGTAGTAAATAGGAATAGAAATGACACTGCGATGATAATATTATGGGTTGTATGATAAACAAACCAAGATAAGAGAAAGCCATTAATTGAAAAAAGAAGTAGGCCTAAAACAAGGATGATAGACCCATAAAAATCTGTTTTTTGGACGAGTATTTTAGCTAAAAAATTAGTTAATAAATAGGGTAAAATATTTAGGGTTAGCCCACACACAAATAGTGGAAATCCAAGCAAGAAATAGAGGGTCAAAACAACAGGATTCGAATCTAAAATGTGATTGACTTTAAGAGCGTTAGAACTGTTTTTGTCGTAGCTTAATAAATTAGTAATGGAAAAATAACGGTGAACTTTTTGCTCAATAGACTCTAATACATCAAGCTTTTCTTTTTTGAAATAGTCAATGGTTCCAGCAATATCTTTTCGGGCCAAAAACCAATTGGCATTCCCTTCTTTTTTAATACCAAATCGAATAAGGTCAGTGTGTACTATTTTTTCAATTTTATTGGTTAGGTCTTGCCAGCGAGTGTCGTCAACCACAACAACGCGGTTGCGAAGTTCAATTTCGATTTCTGCAGTTAAATTTTGAACAGTCTTTATTGGATCAACCTTATAGCTATCCTTGTATTGTAAAAGGGTTACAGGTTTACCAACATTTAAAAATAGTTTGCTTTGAAAATGATGGGGATTTGTATAATTAATACCAATGGGAATTAATTGAATGTTTAAAGAGAAATCATTCTGAGCTTCGGCACCAAGAGCTATGCGAGCAGCGCCAGTTTTTAATGGAAGCAGTATTGGTTTTGATTGGCTTGCACCTTCGGGAAATAGAACCAGAACGCCATTTTTTTCAAGCATTTGAAAACAGTATTCAAAAGTGTCTTCGTTTTTGCTCATATCATCGGGCGATTTATCTTTCCTATAAATCGGTATGGCATTTAGTGTTCCGAGTAGCTTAGCCATAAATGGTTTTTTAAAGGATTCGCCGCGTGCCAAAAAATAAACCTTTCGTTTTGAAAAGGCCGCAACCACAATTGGATCCATAAAGGCGCTTCGATGATTTGGCAATAAAATAACAGGCCCTGCTAATGGAATGTTTTCTTCATTTCGAATTTGTATTTCGCTGAAATAAGTTCGGATAGCAAATTTGAAAATTGCTTTAAAAAAATTATACAACATTGGCTTTTAATAAATTAAACACTAATATTTACACTGCAAATTATAGGAGTGTATTAAAATGGTAAGCGTTTGCGTAATTGCAGATAGGCATTAATTTAGAAATACCTAATGGCTCTAACAT
>CANMPY010000020.1 GCA_947499775.1 Bacteroidota bacterium
CTGCATTGGTCACCGCCACTTTAAATGAAGACGCTGAACCTTGGCATACATTAATCCGATTATCTGGGCTTGCTGTTAAAGCGCTACCCGCTGAATTTTGAATAGTTACAATAGGATTTGGATTAACCGTTAAAGCATATACATTGGATGCAGATACCGCATACACACAACTTGCAGTAAGATGGGTTGGGGTAATTTGATTAACAGTTAATGAATAGTTAGCTGTAGTTAATGTATTGGATGTAGCATAAGTATTGGTTATTGTGCCAGTACTTCCAGCATAAGAAACAGGAGATACAGGGGTAGTTCCGCCCAATACTCCTACAAGGGTATGGGTATAGGATCCGGCTAAAACTCCGCTTACTGGAGCATTGGCTGCAGGATTAAAATAAGTGTTGGTGATATTTACTGTAAAACCTCCTGCAGTTCCTTCGCATACCGTTTCGGTAGATGGGGTAACTGTGATAATTGGCTTAGGATATACATTTATATATACTGTGCCAGCATTAGCTGTAATGGTACCGTTGCAATTTGGAGATAATCCTGTTGTGGCTATCGCAGAAATGGTAACTATATATTGTCCCGGTGCTAAATTGTCTGGGATAGTTACCGTTTGAGTTCCATTTCCAGTGCCTGTGGCACTGAATGTTCCAAAGGTTGTGGTTGGGGTTATAGCTCCCGCTGAACTTCCGGCGGCAGCAGCTTCAAAAAGACCGCTATTGCTTAAAGTCCAAGCTACGTTTCCACCTGGCCCTACTGCATTGGTCACCGCCACTTTAAATGAAGACGCTGAACCTTGGCATACATTAATCCGATTATCTGGGCTTGCTGTTAAAGCGCTACCCGCTGAATTTTGAATAGTTACAATAGGATTTGGATTAACGTTTACTAATAGACTTTGGCCTGTTATACTTCGATTGCATTGCGGCGAAACGGTAGATGAAGTATTAGTTATTGTATTTAAAGTATAAGTATATGCCCCAGTTGTTGCACTTGATAATGTGGCAAGATTACCTGTTCCATTGCCATTGCCTGTAACTGTTTGAGAGCTGGTAGTTGTATAATTCACAGTCCAGTTGACTGAAGTAGAAGCACGCCTTGCACTTAATATTGCATCAGTTACTGTAATGACTGGCGTAGATGACCCCGTTTCGCATTGAGTCATCGGGCTTGACGACGTAATGGTAACATTGGGTACGGGATCGACGGTGAGAAGGGCATCATTCGAAGTACCATAACCACAAATATTTCGTACTGTAACTCGTATTTGGTCTTGATCGTCATTCTCTAATTGAGCGGCTGAGAATGTAAATGAATTTGTTAGGGTTGCACCCCAAGTTGTAAAGGATGCCGAAGTTGTAGAACCACTATTTGAATTCGCATGAGTACCTGTTGAATTTTCTCGAACCTGCCATTGATATTGAAGCATAGCACTGTTGTTGGCAACTACAGCAACAGATAACGCAGCAGCCGAACCGTTGCATACTGCTAAATTACTTGGGTGTGTTGTAAAAGTAGGTACTCCATTAATTAGAGTAAAATAACCCTCATTAGAAGTTATAGATCCTGGAGCTGTACCCCCTATTTCACTAACCACAACCCGGTAAAAAAGGCTTAATTCGGAACCAGAAATAGGCGTTAGTATAAATGTTTGATAGGTAGCACCATAACCTGTTGTTATGTCGGCAAAGGAGCCTCCTGATGTGCTGGCCACCTGCCATTGATAACCAAGGCTTCCTCCTCCTGTTTGTGAGGCGCCAACTACGAGCGAACCGCTGGTGCTACTGCAAATATGCAGAGCTTGCGCAGGTTGGGTATTAATCACAGGCAAACTAAATGCTGTGGTTGCAAGTAAAACTAAAACCATGAAGGCTAAAAACCCTTTTGAATTTTTAAATTTAGAATAAACATGGGCGGTTAATGCCGTCAGTTTACCTGCGTTCGACTTTCTTTTCAACCCAACTTTTGATAAAGCCAGCTCCGATGATGCGTTTGTATAAGTATTCATTATATATAAGTTTTATAACTTGGCAAATAAAGGATAAGCATTTGACTTATCCAAAAAAAAATTTATTATTATAATTAGTCACTCACAATTTTGATACCATTTAATATAATTTTAGACAATTATTTGGAAAACATTTCCATTCACCTCATCCGAAATTTACTAATTTTAAAAGTCGTTTATCCAAGCTATCGCTTATAAATACTAGTAACTGCAAAAAAACAGCCCCTTAAAATTGCTTCGTTTTTATTTAAAAAAGGATAGTCAACTAATTTGAACAGCCAATCGCTTGCCTATTGAAAAACCATCCCATAAAGCTAATGTTTTTCCCAAAATGAAAGGAACCTATACGCCAATCTCATCCCTTTTCTTACTGAATTATTCGCAACGTGTCGCAAATATTAAAGGGTAGCCAAGATATTTAAATAGCTTTCGTAACGCGACACATGTATTTGTTGGTTTTTCAATGCATTGAGGACCATGCATTCGGGTTCGTCGATATGCTTACAGTTGTTAAACTTACATTGCCCGGCATAATGGCGAATATCGGGGAAAAATAAAGAGACGTTTTCTGATTCAAAGTCAACGACCCCAAAATCCTTAATGCCAGGGGTATCAATGATAAACGTTTGCTCCGAAATGGTATGCATTTCGGCAAAGGTGGTGTTGTGTGTACCGCGTTGGTAGTATTTGCTTAAACTACCTGTTTTTAATGTAAGCGAAGGATTGAGCTGATTCATTAAAGTAGATTTACCTACTCCCGAATGTCCTGTAATGAGTGATATCTTATGTTCTATTGGCATTCGAAGGCTTTGAAGATCGGTTGCATCAAATGCCGAAACAATCTTTACCTCGAGCCCAATGGATGTATATATTTTGCAATACGTTTCAAGTAAGCGTTGTTCTTCGGCTGAATACACATCACGTTTATTGAAAATGAGTATAACCGGTATGCGATAAGCTTCGGCCGTCATTAATATTCGATCGATAAAAACGGTTGTAGTCCGTGGCTTAGCAATTGTAGCCACAAGCAATATCTGATCAACATTGGATGCAATAATTTGAAACTGCTTTGATAACTTATTGGAGCGCCTAATCAGATAATTTTTACGTTCATCAATTTTTGTAATTACGCCTTGCTTTTCCTCTTTTTCTTCCAAGTCAAACTCTACAGTGTCGCCAACTGCTACAGGATTTGTAAGTTTTGACTTATCTAACCTAAATTTACCTTTTATTCTACAATCGTATTGAATGCCTTCGTCGCTTAAAACCCTATACCAGCTGCCTGTTGATTTAAATACTCTTCCGTGCATGTAGTTTTCTATTGCTAAAGTATTGAGGGTTTTTGTTAGGGATACAGTTTGAATTTATACAAGAGTGCATTTAGGCCATAATGTAAAGCGAAAGAAAGAAAATACGCCTGACATACTTAAAATAAACCTTTAGCAATAGCGCGCGTTGTTTCGGCAAAGCCCATTGTATAGAAATGAATTACCGGCACTTTATGTTCCTTTAACTCTTTGCACTGTGCCTTGCACCATTCGATGCCTATTTGTTTTACCGCCTCATCGGTTTTAGCTTTCTCGATTTCGTTGGACAATTCAAAAGGGATATCGGTATTGAAAATTTTAGGCAACAAAAAGAGTTGATTTTTGCTGGTTATGGGTTTGATGCCCGGTATTATTGGTACAGTGATACCTTGGTTATGGCATAATTTAACGAAATCGAAATATTTAGTATTATCAAAAAACATTTGGGTGGTTAAAAATTCGGCGCCCGCTTCGGTTTTTCGCTTTAAAAAATTTAAGTCCGATTTTACATTTGGTGCATCTTGATGTTTTTCGGGGTAACAGGCTCCACCAATGCAAAATGAGGTTGGTGTTGGGTTTTCGAGCTCCTCGTCTAAGTAAATTCCATTATTCATATTCTTCACTTGATAAATAAGTTCTAAAGAATTTCGATGACCTTTAGGTTCAGGAATAAAATGCGATTCAGTTTTTAAATTATCGCCCCTTAGCAACAACACATTACGAATGCCTAAAAAGTCTAATTCAATTAAGGCATTTTCGGTATCTTCTTTGGTAAAACCTCCACAGATAATATGAGGTACCGCATCAACCTTGTATTTATTTTGAATGGATGCACAAATTGCCACCGTGCCAGGGCGTTTGCGCGTTGAGATTCGGTCAAAACTTCCATCAGGGCGTTTCTTTAAAATATATTCTTCGCGATGATAGGTTACATCAATAAAAGCAGGGTTAAATTCGATGAGTCCATCGATGCATTTAAAAATTGAATCTATGCTTTTTCCTTTTAAAGGTGGCAATATTTCGAAGGAAAATAATGTGTCTTTAGCCTGCTTTATCTTCTCAATTATTTGCATACGGTAGTGGTTGTGATTATTACGTTATACGCCTTCAATTTGTATTTCATTAGTCGGTATTATAGAATTAGAACTGTATAGCGGCACTTCTACTCGTGCCATCGCGAATAAAAATAACATCCGCTTTTTGACCTATTTCTAATTTTGTAAGTACTTTCATATAGTCCTGAATGTTCTGTATTTTTTGGCCTGCTAGGTTCAAAATGATATCGCCTTTGATTAATCCTGCCTTTGACGCGGGCTTTCCTTCTTTTACCCCGTCAATGCGCAATCCTTCGGCATCATATACGTAGTCGGGCATTATGCCAAGCGTTACCTTAAACGTTGTTCTGTTTTCTTCTTCTTTCGTTTTGGTGTATTCCAATTTGCTCTCGAAAGGAGTTTTGGCAATGAGTTGTGTGATTTTAGCCACTACTTTAACTTCTCCTTTGGTATTTAATAAGGCTATGTCATCACTGGGTTTATGGTATTCATCGTGCTGACCTGTAAAAAAATGAAGGGCCGGAATACCTGCTAAATAAAAGGAGGTGTGATCGGAAGCCCCAATGCCCGATTCCATTGTTTTTATTTTATGAATGGCCGAGCTATCACGCCTCAAATCGGTCATAGCTTCGTTCCAATACGGCGATGTGCCAGTACCGTAAATCATAAGTGTTTCTTTTAACCTGCCTATCATATCCATATTAATCATATAGGATACGGTATTTAAATCGATTGTTGGATTTTCAACAAAATATTTGGAACCTATTAAGCCCATTTCTTCACCCGAAAATGCTATAAACAGGTAATTAAATTTTTTGTATTTACGTTTTTTGAGCTGCTTCGAAAGCTCAATTAACGCAGAAGTACCGCTGGCATTATCGTCAGCCCCATTGTGTATGGCATTGCTTTCGGGCTCGCGTGACCCTTTTATTTCGCCATGTCCTAAATGATCGTGATGGGCTCCAATTATTACAGTATACTTGGCCTTATTGTTTTTATATGCCACTACATTGTGCCCTTTGGCCGATAGAGTTAATATAACTGATTTCATGCTTACGTTTAAACCATTAGGAGGGTCGAAAAGTAAATTGCTATTTACAACAAAGAATACAGGAATAGTGGCTGGTTTAATGTTTTTTGCCATTTCGCCACTTGGATTATCGTTTGGATTGCCTTTATTAACGAACAATACCCCTGTAGCTCCCAAGCTCTCTGCTTTTTTAACTCTACTTTCTAAAGAAATATAGTTAATAAATCGGGAGTGCGCTACTTGTGAATCGGGAGTGGCTATATCAATTTGTACAATTTTACCTTTAATTTCCTTGCCTGCATAATCGTCATAATTAAGTTCGGGTGCCGATATGCCATAGCCAACATTTATCATCTTGGCTTCTGTAAATTTTCGGTTGGCGGAGAATGATAAGGGATAAAAATCTTTAAATAAAAAAACAGGAAGCCCATTGATAAGTAGGGATGTACTATCTTTTGCCATACGCAATGTAATAATCTCGAACTCCTGAAAATACGTAGCATTTTCTCCTTTTGGTTTAATCGAATTAGATTTGAATTGATCGGCAATATACTGTGCCGATAATTTTTCGCCCGGTGCTCCTGTTCCTCTTCCCTCTAATCTATCCGATGCCAAATAGTTTACATGGTTTTGAATGCGTTTGAGCGATTTATTTTCTTTACCCGACAGTTCCTGACCATGGGTATATTGGATCAAACCTAGACTTATGCTAAAAACTAAACTTATTTTTTTCATTCCTAAATTGTGTTTTGCGAATACATTACACTGTTGTTAAAATCCTAAGTATCGTTAGGAAAACAAAGCCTGCAAATATAATCTTAATTATTTTGGTCGACAGTTTATTTGCAGTATTTACTCCTGCTTTTACGGTAAATAGAACACCAATAATTATAGGAATTACAACAGGCCAAACCAGATGACCAGTAGAACCATAAAGACTATGTACTGGTTGGCTAATGGCATAAAAGACCAAATTTGGGAAGACTAATATTGGAATTATAGCCAAGGATAAAGTTGAGGCTTGCTTAATGTTCATGTGCCCCAGCATCATAAAAAGTGGTACCATAATAATACCCCCACCTAATCCACTTAATCCTGCAATAGCTCCGGTGATTAATCCTATTGCTAAGCCTAGTTTATCGGTAAGAACACCTGATGTGGTTTGGATATGAATCAAGGTTTTTATCAAGGTAAAAATTAATAACGCACAAAAAATTATTTTAAAAATTGCAGGACTATACCATTCGCCACTATTAATGAGTGAGGTGGTAATTATACCTCCAATAATGGCAGATGATCCTACTACTATTAGCGATCGTATATGGATAGAATTGGATTTGAACGCTGGGATACTCCCTTTAATGCCTGAAACAAAAATGGCGAAAAATGAATTTGCCAAAATACTTGGGACTAAATCACGAGTTTCTATTCCTTTTTTTATTAAAAAATAATCTAAAATAGGAACAAAAATAATACCCCCACCAACGCCAAGTAGTCCACTAATAAACCCTCCAATGCATCCGGAAAGGATTAACAGAAAAATATCAAAAAGCGACTCATTCATGCTTATTTTCCTAAAATAATACTTTGGTATTTGGTGGAATCTTTAAGTATAGCAACTGCTTCTTTAATTTCTGTATCATTATCAAACGATGCTTCGATTCTAGCCTTTTCAAAATAATAGCGGCTTGCCACTTCCTCTTCTAAAACCTGCATAATTTCGCCTTTGAATTTTTGAAGATCATTGCTTTTGTTGCGCTTTAGCTTACCTAAAAGTGCTTCGTATTCATTATGAAGTTCATCTAAATAGCTTTCTTTGGTGGCTTGATCTTTGAATTTTGAAAGTGCCTCTTCGGTATCGGTATTGTAATTGTAATCTTTGCCAGCTGAATAGTCTACAAACGCCTGATATTCATTATCTGTAAGTTCAAAATCCTTAGTCATACTTATGGCATTGTGCGTATTACGATATTGAGTTGCAAAGTCGAAAATAATGTATTTAGAAATAAGGCTCTGCGTAATTTTTGTATACTTCGATTCAGGTGTTTTTAGGTCGGGGGTAATGCCTTCGCCATCCGAAACGGGACGCTTATTTTTGGTAAAAAAACTCCGTTTCATTGAATCGGCGATAGCCTCTGCTTTGCCATTTACCTTATGGCTATAATCTAACTTTTGTATGCAACGCCCCGAAGGAATATAATACTTGGATGTTGTAATTTTCATTTGCGTATTATAAGTTAGCATTCTAGAGGTTTGTACCAACCCTTTACCAAACGATTTTTGCCCAATTAATACTCCTCTGTCTAAATCTTGAAGCGCTCCAGATACAATTTCGGATGCCGAAGCCGAGCCCCCATCAATTAATATAGCGAGCGGAATTTGACTATCGGTAGCAGCATCTAAAGTTGCATATGTACGGTTGTTTTCGCGGTCGCGCCCTTTGGTACTGGTTACAATAACTCCTTTATTTACAAAGGTATTGACAACATTAACCGCCTCGTGAAGTAAACCCCCTCCATTGCCACGTAAATCGAGTATAACTGATTTTAAGGTAGCGTTATTGCGCTTTAATGTTTTTAACGCATCTTGAACTTCTTTGCCTGCATCGGGGGTAAATGCAGTTAATTTAATATAACCTGTTTCTTGATTGATCATTCCAAAATAGGGCACATTTTGCACCTTAATTTTAGCCCTTTTAAAGGTTTTGGTCATTTCGCCTACCCCTAAGCGATCAATTTTCATAGTTATCTCCGTTCCTGCCGAACCTTTGAGCAGTTTAGTCATATCGTCGCTCGTTTTTCCTTTTGTCGACTTTCCATCCACCTCTATTATTTTATCACCTGATCTTAAATCGGCTAGCTGTGCAGGATATCCCTCGTATGGATCGTTTATTATAACATAATCGCCACGCTGACGAATGGTTGACCCTATGCCGCCATATTCACCAGTAATTTGAAATCTATAATCCTCCGACTGAGCTTCTGAATAGTAATTCGTATATGGATCTAAACTTTTTAGCATGGCATCAATGGCCGTTTTTATTAAGCTACCAGGCTCAACCTCATCAACATAACTTAAGTTTACCTCTTTGTAAACTGAAGCAAAAATGTCAAGATTTTTAGAAACTTCAAAATAATCATCGGATGCTTTGTAAGCTGAAAAAAGACCAATGCTTATGACTCCAATAAATGCTATTTTTTTATACGTTTTCATTCTAATAATGTATGGTTGGGTAAAAGTAAAATTGTTGAAATAAATTAAAAAATGCGTCCTTCTAACTCTTTTTTTATGCCATTCTGCTAAATTAACGATAGAATGATATTAGTTTGATATATGGGGAGTAAATTTTCTATTAAAATAAATAAACGCATTTTCTATTTTTTTATACTCTATTGATTTTATGATGCTTAGAGCTTTTAAGGCATTTTCTGTTAATTATTATTTTTACTGCCGACTAAATCCAATACTTAATTTACTTAAAATGGCTTCGCTTGGCCTTACTTTTTACATTTTTTGTTTTTAAAAATATAATTTGAGGTAAAACTGATTTTTTGAAAATTTTGGACCTTTAAGTAAAATTTTAGAATTGTTAAATTTTAAAAATTGAATTTACCTGTTTTCCAATTTTGATCTCCAAAATTCTTTGCTCTGTTCTAATTCATCAAAATTTAAAATTCCAGGTTCTATTTCGTTGGATGCATTAAAATTTATACCAAAAGGCGTTTTATGAAAAAAACCTAAATTTGGTAATGAAGGCATAAAAAATAATTCCAATGGAATATTCATTTCATTATTTAATTCATCATAACTCGAATAGGCAAATACATTTTTATTGTATTTACCAAATTCTAATCCTATTAAAAGATTTTGAGAATTTAATTTTAAAAGAATTGGAGGGGTGTCAATATTGCTAAAACTTTCTGCCGTAGGAAGATCTATTTCTATGGCATCCAAATTTAATAAATCAAAAATATCTAAGACAGACTGTGCGTTGGCATTATCAAAACAACCAATAAATTTAGGCCCAACTACCCATTTGCATATTTCTGCAGCCATCATTGGTTTAATGTAATCCATATGATCTTTATTGAAATTAAAGGCAATAAAATCGAATCCCTCTGCAGCAGCCCATCGTGCAGCGGTTAAATTGGTAACATTATCTATTTTAAAATACATGGAATATCTGAAGGTAAACTTTTACACAAAGGTCAATTATTCCAACCCATTTTACCAACTTTGTATTTTTGCTTAAAGTATAATAGAATTTTAATTTTCATTCACTCCTCATTTTTAACATGTCCGATATAATTCGCCTTTTACCTGAGAGTATTGCCAATCAAATAGCAGCAGGCGAAGTAGTTCAAAGGCCCGCATCGGCAGTTAAAGAACTGTTAGAGAACGCTATAGATGCAAGTGCCGACAGAATTCAGCTCTTCATTCGGGATGCTGGAACAACTTATATTCAGGTAAAGGACAATGGAAATGGAATGAGCGAAACAGATGCGCGTATGTGTTGGGAGCGCCATGCCACTTCAAAAATAAAGCGTGCTGATGACCTTTTTAAACTCAGTACTTTCGGATTCAGAGGGGAGGCACTTGCAAGTATTGCAGCTGTATCGCAGGTGGAGATGAAAAGTAAACGGGAAGAAGATTCATTAGGCACAGAACTTAAGATTGAAGCAGGTCAGGTTATGCTTCACGAACCTGTTCAATGCCCAACAGGAACCTCCATAACTGTTAAAAATCTTTTCTATAATATTCCAGCTCGTCGCAATTTTCTTAAATCTCCGAGTATAGAAACAAGGCATATTTATGATGAGTTTAATCGCGTAGCCTTAGCCTATCCTTCAATTGAATTCATCTTATATATTAATGATATTGAAACGCTATGCCTTCCAAGAACTGTTTTACGCAACAGAATAATAGATGTTTTGGGCAAAAAAGGCACAGGCGAATTATTAGAAATTAATGAAACTACAGATATTCTAAAAATTTCTGGATTTGTTGGAAGCCCTGAATACGCCAAAAGGGTTAGAGGCGACCAATATCTTTTTGCAAATGGCCGGTTTATTAAAGAGCCATACTTTAATC
Organism: Bacteroidota bacterium; assembly: GCA_947499775.1. GTDB lineage: Bacteria > Bacteroidota > Bacteroidia > NS11-12g > UBA9320 > JABWCE01. The sequence goes on from CANMPY010000020.1 coordinate 10,492, forward strand.
ACGCAGTTCAAACGGCTTTTCAAGGTTTGATACCCGATGATTTTTTTCCATATTATGTTATTTTCTTTGAGTTAGATCCGTCTAAAATTGATGTCAATGTTCACCCAACTAAAACAGATGTTAAATTTGAAGACAGTAAAATTATCTATAGTATTTTGCGTTCGGTAATCAAAAAATCGTTAGGCAACTATACTTTAACCCCTCAGCTGGATGATAATCAAATTTTTAACTTCAATACATCAGTTGATAATGAGGTAATCACCCGGTTTAATTCGCCAAAAATTAATACATCTTATAATCCTTTTTCAACGGATATTCAACCCAATAAAAGGCTCGATTGGAGCAAAATAGTTGACCCTTTTAAACTTACAAATTCTAACTTTTATGAAGGAGGTGAAATATCGAAGGATAGAAACGAGCCCTATATTGAGCCTCAATTATTCGCGCCTACAGAAAAACTCACTTTTGATGCAATTTTTCAAATGACTGGAGGGTATTTAATCTGTTCAAAAAATCATGAATTGTTTATTGTTAATCAAAATGCTGCGCATGAACGCGTATTATATGATCAGTTCAATAATCACTATCTTCATCAAACAATGGCTATTCAAACATTGCTCTTTCCAAGAGTAGTAGAATTTAATGCTGCTGATTTTACTTTAGTTCATTCCTTGCTTGACGAAATTAAACTTTTGGGTTTTGACATTAGCCTATTTGGAAAAAATACATTTATAATAAATGGGATTCCGGCCTTAAATGACAAAGCAGATTCTCAATTAATATTAGAAGGTTTAATAGAAAACTATCGCCAAAATGAACAAAATCTGCATCTTGAACGTAAAGAAAATTTAATTCGAAGCATGGCGCGCAATGCCGCTATAAAAAACTCTGAAACCCTTACTTACAGCGAAATGGAGAATTTATTAAACCAGTTGTTCCATAGCATTCATCCTAATTTCTTACCGAATGGCAAGCCAGTATTACGAAAAATATCACAGCAAACCCTTGGGGAAATGTTTGTTAAATAAGCACCTTTTCTGCAATTAATCATTAGGTTTTTAAAATTGTTAGGGCCAATAATTTTGTAATTCGTATTTTCGTATCGTTAAAAAAGAATACGACATGATTTCATTAAAAAAGCATCTTCCATGGGCAGTAAGGATAATTATCTTTTTATTATTTATGCTATCGGGGGTAGCCAAAATGTTTCCCATTTGGGCGTTTGAAAAACAAATTGTCGATTTAGGGCTGGGATCATGGTGTGTAGCTAATTATATGGCAAGGCTAATTATTGCTTTAGAAATTGCCATTGCCATTGCCATTTTACAACCTCATTATCTTAAAAAAATAATTATACCAACTACCATTGCGCTATTACTCGCGTTCTGTATACACCTTAGTATCGAAATGGTAAAACACGGTGCCATGAATGGCAATTGTGGGTGTTTTGGGCAACTTCTCCCTATGACGCCACTTGAAGCATTTATTAAAAATATACTGACTATTGGTTTACTCATCTATTTATATCGCCACGTTAAAGAAAATAAAAAAGGAAAGAACAAAATCAGTGTTCTCTTTTTAATCTATTCATTATCTACCCTTTTAGTGTTTCTATGTTTCCCTTTTTGCCCTTGCAAAGCAGAAATAACTGAGGTAAAACCTGGATTTTTAATCGATACCACGGCCATAGTTAATCCATTAATACAACCCGAATCATCACCTGATTCATCAATTCCTTTGCCCAATAATTCTCAGGATACAACAAAGAAATTAACCATTGAAAAAAGTCCAAAAAAAATCAAATCCATTTATTCGCAGTTTACAAATTTTGGTAACCAAGCAGTAGATTTAGATGACGGAAAAAAAATAATCTGCTTTTTTGCTCCAGGTTGCGACCATTGTCAGGCGGCAGCAAAAGAGCTATGTCAATTAACAAAAAGCAAAATTTTCCCTTCCATCTATATACTTTTCATGGATGAAGAAGCTGAAAAAATACCAGATTTTTTCAAGATAGCCACTTGCACCTTTCCATATAAAATACTCGATATCCCTACTTTTTTTAAATTAATGGGTGACGCTCAAACACCAGGTATTAATTACTTATGGAATGGCCATTTACAAAAATCGTACGACGGAATAGGCGACAATGCGTTTGATGTTAAGGGATTAAAGGCTGCCTGTAGTGTAAAATTTAAATAATTTATTGCGCTAACTATCTTAAAGTCAAACCCTAATAAAAATATTAAA
>CANMPY010000021.1 GCA_947499775.1 Bacteroidota bacterium
TACACTCTTTACAAACACAAACATCCGCTCGGAATTATTGCCCTTTGGCACATAACCGAAACACCAGAACAATTGCAAGCCATGCTTACGATTGATGAGTTTGTGCCATTTAAATATAATCGACGAAATACCCATTGGCTGGCAGCCAGGCTTGCTTTGCAGATAGCCGTTGGTAATTCGTCATCAAAAATTATTAAGAATCATGCAGGTAAACCTTTTTTGTCCAATGAGGATGGGCATATATCCATGTCGCATTCGGGCCATATGGCTGCTGCAATTTTCAATACAACCCATTCATGTGGTATTGATTTGGAATTGTATGATGAGCGAATTATCAAAATTGCGCATAAATTTTCGACAGATGCTGAGATAGCATTATTTCCGGTCGAATCACAAATTACATGCCTTTGCTTGCTTTGGAGTGCTAAAGAATCGGTGTTTAAATTTGGTTCAATCCATGAGGTGGAATTTAAAACACAGATTATACTTACCGCAATTGATTTTGAAAATCAAACGATGAATATTTGTTTTAAAGGCTTACATACGGAGCGAAATTTAAAAGTTTTTTTTAGAGTTTATGAAGCCATTAATAATGAAGTAACAGAAACTCCTTTGTTGCGGGATGAAGAAATGAATACAAACGAACGCTATATTTTAACATGGATTTGAATAAAAAAACAATATGGATAACCGGTGCCAGTAGCGGAATTGGTGAAGCATTGGCATTGCAATATGCAAAACTGGGGCATAATCTAATTCTATCTGCGCGCCGACAAACCGAATTGAATAAGGTGGCCGATGTGTGCAATTCATTGGGGGCAACAAGTTTTGTACTTCCAATTGATTTATCACAATTGGATAACCCGGAACGAATTGTAAAAGATGCATTAGCCATCACAGGAAAAATTGATATTTTAGTGAATAATGGTGGGATTTCGCAGCGAGGATTAGCTGTTGAAACCAATATGGATGTGGTAAAACGAATTATGGAGATTAATTTCTTTGGTCATGTGGCTTTAAGCAATGCCTTATTGCCACATTTTATAAAAGCAGGGGGCGGTCAGTTTGCCGTATTAAGCAGCCTTACCGGAAAATTTGGGTATGGATTGCGAAGTACTTATGCGGCGTCTAAACATGCTTTGCATGGTTATTTTGAATCTTTAGCCATCGAAAATTTTAAGAACAATATTCATGTTACGATGATTTGCCCTGGCCGTATTTTAACTAATATCTCAATAAACGCCATTAATGGAGATGGCAGTAATTATGGACAAATGGACGATGGGCAAAAAAATGGTATAGCAGCGGATATGTGTGCCAACATAATAATTAAAGCCATTGACCAAAAGAAACGTGAAATATTGATTGGTAAAAAAGATAAATTGATGGTTTATGTTAAGCGGTTTTGTCCAGCTATGTTTTTTAAAATTGCAATCCGGCTTGACCCAAGAAAATAACTCTTCCCTAAATCCACTCCTGTTGGAGAGGTGTTTCCTGCCTCACTTTCCACCTATTAGTATTTTATATTTTGGTTTGATAGGTTATTTTATTCTTAAACAAAAACGCTGACGAAGTTATAAATCTCGTAATCGTTAAATTACAAAAACTTATTTTCGCACCATGACAAAACGCATCGCCGGAATACAGCAAATAGGAATTGGAATTCCTAATGTACATGAGGCTTGGGCTTGGTATCGCAAGCATTTTGCTCTTGATATTCCCATATTTGAAGAAGCCGCAGAAGCCAATTTAATGTTGCCTTATACTGCTGGTGTTCCGCATCAGCGTCATGCCATTTTAGCCATTAGTATGCAGGGTGGCGGAGGCTTTGAAATATGGCAATATACTAGTCGTACGCCCCAACCTGCCGAAATTGCATTTCAATTAGGTGACCTAGGTATACAATTTCCGAAAATTAAATGCCGTGATATAACTGCCATGCATAAGCACATGACTATGAGCGGAGCCGATGTGTTAGGTGATGTGGAAATTAATCCAATCGGGAACAAGTTGTTTTATGTGAAAGATCCGTATGGAAACATTTTCCAATTGATTGAATGTGAAGATTGGTTTAGCAATACGGGAGCTTTGGCAGGAGGAGTATGTGGTGCTGTTATTGGCGTATCGGATATGGAGAAATCTTTAAAACTTTATCGTGATATTTTAGGTTATGATGATGTAGTATTCGATCAAACCGAATTTTTTAGTGACATTAAGTTATTGCCTGGTGGTGGGGAGAAGTTTAGGCGGATTATTTTAAAACACAGTAAACCTAGAGTAGGAGCTTTTAGTGAACTATTAGGCACTTCACAAATAGAACTTTTACAATGTATAGACCGCAGCCCAAGAAAAATATTTGAAAATCGATTATGGGGCGATCTTGGGTTTATTCACCTATGCTTTGATATCAATGGAATGAACGATTTAAAAGTAGAATGCGAGGCTAATGGGTTTCCATTTACGGTAGATAGTAGTCAAAGTTTTGATATGGGAGAGGCTGCAGGGCATTTTACCTACATCGAAGACCCAGATGGAACTCTTATAGAATTTGTGGAAACCCACAAAATACCAATACTTAAAAAAATCGGGTGGTATTTAAATCTTCGTAACCGAAATCCAGACAAGCCGCTTCCTAAATTGATTTTGAAGGCACTTGGACTTAACCGAAAAAAAGGATAACCATCCATAAGTTCAGAATAATCAAAGGCACATTTCGGTTTTTTTTTGAAAGCGATAGTTAAACTAATTTTATGCAAAGATTGGCCGAAAATTTATTTTTAAAAGTACTGTTTTTTATACAAATTCTTCTATTAATTTGTGTAACTGAATTTTATGAAAAACGAATGCTTCATTGGTTTTCTATACATAATTTTATGGTTGAACAATCCAGTTTGGTCTCAAAGCACCGGAGATTATAGAACTGCTGTGGCTTCATTAGATTGGAGTACCGCTAGTGATTGGCAAATGTGGGATGGCAGTAAATGGGCAAGTGCTTCTTCGTCGCCTGGGGCATCTAACAGAGTTTTTGTTCAGGCAGGGCATACCACTACTTTAAACGGAAACCAAAGTTGCCTTGATTTGTATATAAGTTCTGGCACTTCCGATGCCACTACAGGCGGAGATGGTTTGGTAGCTGTGCAAAGTTACACGCTTAATATAGAAGGGAAGTTAAGTTGCTACATTGGCACAATCAACACCACTCAAAATTCGACCAGTCCATTATCAATTACGGCCGAAAACATTACTCCAACATTGCCAATCTCTAAAACTTCGGGTGGAAAGTTAAAATTTATTGGCAATACCCGAAATCTAACTATAGCGAATGAGTGGGGTGGAAATGCTAGCGGATCGGTTTCGTTATTTGATATTGACGTAGCCTTAACTTCTGGGCAAATAGGCGCCTTAAACACGATTGTAAAAGCAGCAAATTGGGTTATTTCCTCAGGAAAATTATCTACAGCATATAGAATAGCGGTAGATAACAATACCGTAGGTCAGGGTAATTTAACCATTCTTGAAGGTGCTGTATTGTCTTCTTCGGCAAGCGGAGGAGGTACAACGCCGGTAATATCGCGAACGAGCAGTTCGATTTGCGGAACAATAACCGTAAACGGGACCCTTCAATTAGAAGGATTATCGCCATATATTCAGTGCGCAGCCTATTCCGTTGGTTCGGTGGGCACAGTGGAATATAATAGGGCAGGAAATCAGAATTTTTTAGGGTCTTCCTTTAGTAGTGCTGTTGATTTATTAATCTATAATCGTATCATTTTATCGGGAACAAATATTAAAACAACCCAACCTTCGCTCTCAACTGAGCTTGCTGATAATGGTACTTTAATAATGCGAGGAGGAACACTAGCAGTAGGGGCAAGTGGATCGTTTAGTGTAAGTTCTATGGGGACAACACTTGAATATTCAGCCGCCAGTTCTCAAACGGCAAGTTCTGTAGAGTGGTTGTCAAATTTTCAGAATCTGACAGTAGATAATGCATCTGGGGTTTCAATAGGTGGCCTTTCTCGTACCGTTAATGGGTCAATGACTTTAGCTGCAGGGACATTTACCAATGGATCTACTTTAACAATGGGGAATGGATCTGCGATTTATAGAACTGGGGGTACATTAAATTCAGCACCGAACTTTGGTTCTTCAATTAATATAATCTACGAGCAGTTTGGAAGTTCGATAACAACTGGTTTAGAAATTCCCTCAGACCCCACGGTTCTAAATAATTTAACAATCAATTCAAGCAATGGGGTTGCTTTGTCAGCGCCACTTACATGTAATGGGGTATTGGCATTAACAAATGGTATATTAAATAGTACTTCAACTAATCTATTAACGCTTGAAACTTCAGGCAGCGTAAGCGGATCTTCTAATTCAAGTTTTGTGTTGGGCCCTATGGCAAAAATAACAACAAGTACAACAGCATTTACATTTCCTATTGGCAAAGGAAGTCTACTTCGCACATTATCGATAACCCCATCTAACACGAACGTAACCACATTTACGGCTGAATATTTTAATGCAGCTTATAGCAATATTACCACCTTTACTTCGCCTATTACAAGGGTGAGTAGTTTAGATTATTTTGTGTTGTCACGTTCAACAAGTGGTTCTCCGTCAGATGCCATTATCGCTTTGTCATGGGGAAGCAATAGTGGCGTTAATACCGCTAATGTAAATGAATTAAGTATAGCGCGTTTTGACGGGGGTACATGGGTTAATGTATCTGCAACCGGTTCTGGAAATTCAAGCGCAGGTGTTATTACCGCCAATGCATCCATTAGCACATTTGGTACTTTTGTGTTGGCAAATGCAAGTACCAATAATAATCCGTTGCCTGTTTCATTGATCTATTTTAAAGCAAGTGCAATAAATGGCGGCATATTATTAGAATGGGCATCAGCTTCTGAAGTAAATTGCGAAGGATTTGAAATACAGAAATCAGAACATGGGTCTCAATTCAATTCAATTGCATTTGTAAGGTCAAAAGCAATAGGGGGTAGTAATAATCAAATTTTGTATTATGACTATTACGATCATATGCCACTCCGAAGAATTTCATATTTTAGATTAAAGCAAGTGGATTTTGATGGGAAGTTTAACTATTCAAATGTTCAACAGGTTGAAACTAGCAATATAATAGAATGGAGAATTATTGGAAACGTGTTGTACTTTGATAATAAAGAAAGAGCTAATGTCATTAAAATTATTGATATACTCGGGCAAATATTGATTCAGAAGGAAATTGGTGAACCTAATGAAATAGATTTAAGTGAATTAACACAAGGCGTGCATTATTTTCAAATTGACAAATTAAAGCCAGTAAAATTCTTTAAAAATAAGGATTGACATTCTAAATTACAGGTCCACTTTTATAGTTTAAAAATGGATAAAATCAATCACACCTTATAAATATAAATTTCTAAGTTTTGTATAATTTCATACCTAAAATAGGTATATTTTTGCAAAAATTTTAAGTAGGAAATCTTCCTTTATCTTAAGGCATAATTTTTAGAAATATTTATATAAAACGATTATCATTTTCAAATGACACATACTGCAAACCAACATATTGAGAAAATAAACCTTTCCATTGAGCCATTAAGGCAAGAAATAATAAATCACAAAGTGTATTCTAATATTTTAACACTTGAGGATTTAAAAATTTTTATGCAATTTCACATTTATGCAGTTTGGGATTTTATGTCTTTACTAAAATCATTGCAAAATAATTTAACATGCACTTCTGTGCCTTGGTTTCCTAAAGGGTCAGCCGATACGAGGCATTTGATTAATGAAATTGTTTTAGGCGAGGAATCGGATGTTGATTTAGACGGGAATAGAAAAAGTCATTTTGAATTGTATTTGGAGGCTATGAGTCAATGTGGCGCAAAGACAGAGCAAATACAAATGTTTATTACCGAAATAAAAAGAACCGGCAATTTTGAATTGGCATATTCTGCTTCAGATACTCCATCGGAGGCTAAGGATTTTGTTGATTTTACATTTAAAATAATTAACACTGGAAAATCTCACTTGCAATCTGCCATTTTCACCTTTGGTCGTGAAGATTTAATTCCGGGGATGTTTATATCAATTATAAACGACTTACATAATAATTTTCCTGAAAATATTTCCATATTCAAATATTATTTAGAACGCCATATTGAAGTGGATGGCGATCATCATAGTCATTTAGCGTTACAAATGACCGAAAATTTATGTGAAGAAAATAGTGAATATTGGCATGAAGCCGAGGTGGCTATTATTGAATCACTGCAACAGCGCATTAAGCTTTGGAATGGAGCTTATAATGAAATTATAAAATCTCGAGGGTAATTTCAGCAGATCTAAATCTGCCTTTCTAACTTTAATTATGGACGAAATGAGCAAATTGTGTCTTAATGGCAGTAAAAATGTGTAAAATTATTTTGGCATTTTTATTGTTTGCATAGCCATTAAATACGTAATAAAAATGAGTAAAGTAATCGGAATAGACTTAGGTACAACCAATTCGTGTGTATCAGTTTTAGAAGGGAATGAACCAGTGGTTATTCCAAACAGTGAAGGTCACAGAACCACGCCATCTATCGTCGCTTTTTTAGACAATGGCAATGGAGAACGCAAAGTAGGTGATCCTGCAAAACGACAGGCAATCACAAACCCAGGCAATACAATTAGTTCCATTAAGCGATTTATGGGTCGAAAATATTCGGAGGTTAGCAGTGAATTGAAAACCATAAGTTATAAATTGGTTAAGGGCGATAATGACACTCCGCGTGTTCAAATTGGAGATAGAAAATATACGCCGCAAGAAATTTCAGCTATTGTACTTCAAAAAATGAAAAAAACAGCTGAAGACTATTTAGGCCAGGAAGTTACACGTGCTGTGATTACAGTTCCTGCCTATTTTAATGATGCCCAACGACAAGCAACAAAAGAAGCTGGTGAAATTGCAGGTTTAAAAGTAGAGCGAATTGTAAATGAACCTACTGCAGCTGCATTAGCTTATGGTATGGATAAACGTACACAAGATATGAAAATAGCAGTGTATGATTTGGGTGGAGGAACATTCGATATATCTATTTTAGAATTAGGGGATGGAGTATTTGAAGTAAAGTCAACTAATGGTGATACCCATTTAGGAGGTGATGATTTTGATCATGTAATCATTGATTGGTTAGCTGATGAATTCAAAAAGGACGAAGGAATTGATTTGCATTTAGATCCAATGGCTTTACAGCGATTGAAAGAAGCTGCTGAAAAAGCAAAAATTGAATTATCAAGTGCACAACAAACCGAAATAAATCTACCTTATATTATGCCGGTTAATGGAATTCCAAAACATTTGGTACGAAGTTTATCTCGAGCAAAATTTGAACAATTAGCCGACAAACTAATTCAAAGAACAATTGAGCCATGTAAAAAAGCCATGAAAGATTCTGGTTTTAAGACTTCAGATATTGATGAAGTTATATTGGTAGGAGGAAGCACAAGAATTCCAGCTATTCAAAAATTAGTAAAAGATTTTTTTGGCAAAGAGCCATCAAAAGGAGTTAACCCAGATGAGGTTGTTGCTATAGGTGCTGCAATTCAAGGTGCTGTTCTTACAGGTGAAATAAAAGATGTTTTATTATTGGATGTTACGCCTTTATCTTTAGGTATTGAAACCATGGGTGGTGTAATGACAAGATTAATAGATTCAAATACTACTATTCCAACCAAAAAGAGCGAAGTGTTTAGTACGGCAAGCGATAGTCAACCTTCAGTTGAAATTCATGTTTTGCAAGGCGAACGCCCTATGGCTAATCAAAATAAAACGATTGGAAAATTCCATTTAGATGGTATTCCTCCAGCTCGAAGAGGTACTCCAAAAATTGAAGTAACTTTTGATATTGATGCCAATGGTATTTTAAACGTGAGTGCAAAGGATCAAGGAACAGGTAAAGAACAAAAAATTCGAATCGAAGCATCATCTGGATTAAGCAAAGAAGATATTGAACGAATGAAAAAAGAGGCAGAGATGAATGCAGATTCAGATAAAGCCATGAAAGAAGAAATAGAGAAATTAAATGCTGCTGATTCGTTGGTTTTTCAAACCGAAAAACAACTTGAAGAATTTGGAGATAAGATTCCAGAAGACAAAAAAACAGCTATAATTGCCGCTAAAGACGAATTGAAAAAAGCGCATCAAGAACGAGATATTTCAACGCTTGATGCAGCAAGTGATACTTTAAATAAGGCTTGGGAAGCTGCTTCACAAGATTTGTACAATGCACAGCAAGGGCAGGGACAGCCAAGCCAAGGTGAACCAGAAGCTGCTAACTCTACTGCTGGAAACGATACCGCACAAGATGTGGATTTTGAAGAAGTAAAGTAATATTATAATTTTCTTATGAATACAATAGCGGCTTTCGGGCCGCTTTTTTTTTGATTAATTTTTCAAAGTTTCACTATTTTGGAAAAGTAATCAAAGGAAAAAAATTGTACTTTTACAGCACAAGTTTGAAAATCTTAACCACACTTCTTTGCTTTTACTTTGCAGCTATTGTTTCTCTGCCTTGTCAAGACAGTACCGAGGTTGAAACGCATTGTACATCGCAAGATAATTGTGATAATAAAACGGAAGGACATAAAGAATGTCAGCCTTTTTGTAATTGTACATGTTGCAGTTCATTTATTTTTCAGCAATTAATTTCACTAGAATTGAGCGTCCCATTCAAAAATGAGAATATTTCTGCTTATTTTATTTCGGAATCCCCTTCGAAATTTTTTTCTTCGTTTTGGCAGCCGCCTAAATAGAAGTTGTAATACATTTATTTGTTACCATTTCGATAAAACATGAGGATTGCTTATCATCCTTAATAAGCGTTTAATTGCGAAAATCGGGATGAAGTAAAAATTAATAATCAACCTTTTTTAAAATTTTAATTATGAAAAAAATAAAACTGATGGTACTATTTCTTTTGGGAATACATACCTTAAATGCACAAAATATACTAAATGCAAAAATAATAGATGCTTCAACAAAGGAACCCATTGTGGGCGCAACGCTTCATTTAACACCTTCGAAAATTGGCAGTGCCTCGGATGATAAGGGAGTGATAAGCCTTCTTAATATACCCAATGGAAGACAAGTACTTACATGGCGCATTATTGGATTTGAAACACGACGAGATACTTTAATTTTTCCACTTACCAATTCTGATACTTTAACAATAAAGCTTCAATCGTTAGATGAAGATATAGATGAAATAGAAATTACCTCCACACGAAGCAGCAGAAGTATAAAAGACATTCCAAGCCGCGTTGAATATATTGCAGGAGAAGAATTGGAAGAAAAAGCAAATATGAAACCCGGAGATATTCGCATGTTATTGGCCGAAAGTACGGGTATACAAACGCAACAAACATCGGCTACGAGTGCCAATGCTAGCATTCGCATTCAAGGATTGGATGGCCGATTTACACAAATTCTAAAAGATGGATTTCCGCTCTACTCTGGATTTTCAGGAGGTTTGGGATTATTGCAAACTCCCCCTTTAGATTTGAAACAAGCTGAGGTTATTAAAGGATCTAATTCGACACTATACGGTGGAGGCGCAATAGCAGGTATGGTAAATTTAATTTCTAAAACGCCTACCGAAGCCGGCGATCTAAAAGTTTTTTTAAATGGAACGAGCGCAAAAGGGATGGATTTGAACAGTTTTTATGAAAAACGAAAACGAAAAGTGGGGTTAACCCTGTATGCTGCCCGAAACAGCAATTTGGCATACGCCCCAGATAAGGTTGGCTTTACCGCTATTCCAAAATTTGAAAGGTATACGTTTAACCCGCGCTTGTATTTTTACCCAAATAAAAGCAATACGGTAATGGTAGGTGTAAGTGGATTAGTAGAAGATAGAAAAGGCGGCAATTTGTCATTGATAAATGGCAATATAGGGGTTCCCGAACGTTTTTTTGAATACAATACGACTAACCGCCTTTCGTCGCAAGTGCATTTCGAACATAAAAATGCAAATGGGGGTATAATAAATGTAAAAAATAGTGTGGCTTATTTTAAGCGTCACCTTACATCTAATGCATACAGTTTTAAGGGCAATCAGATAAATTCATTTACGGAACTCAATTACATAAAAGTGCATAAAAAATTTGAATGGATTGCAGGTTTTAATATTTGGACCGATTCATTCAAAACCGAAAAACCCTTTCGCTACGATTTGTCGTATAAGCAAAATACCTTTGGTGTTTTTGTGCAAAACACTTGGAATGCCAACAAAAAAGTAACCATAGAAACAGGCATTCGGACAGATTATACTAAAGAGTATGGACCAATTATTTTGCCAAAAATTTCATTGCTTTATAAAATAAATCCAGCCCTTACCTCGCGCATAGGCGGAGGGTTTGGGTATAAAACGCCAAATATTTTTACCGAAGAAACAGAAAAGATTAATTTCCAATTTTTAAAACCAATTAACCAGGATAAAAATATAATGGAAAAAAGCTATGGATTGAATGGCGACCTTAATTATCGGTTTTATTTAGCCGATAACAGATTATCTTTTACCATTAATCAATTGTTTTTTTATACCCGGATTAATTCACCCTTAATTTTGAAACTGTATTACAACCCCATCGACTGGAATTATTCATTTTTAGAAAATGCGGATGGCCATATTGATACAAAAGGTGGCGAAACAAATATAAAAGTTGGTTTTGGCGATTTTAAATTATTTTTGGGTTATACCCATACCAATACCCAACTTCATACAGATAGCATAGTGCGTATGCCACTTACACCAAAGCACCGTTTGAATACCGTACTTATGTATGAATTGGAAGGAAAGTGGAAAATAGGACTTGAGGGATATTATTTTGGAAAACAAACCCTAAGTGATGGTAAAATTGGAAAAGACTATTGGATTTGCGGATTTATGGTTGAAAAACTTTGGGAAAAATTTTCAGTATTTATCAATTTCGAAAATTTCTTGGATGCACGCCAAACGCGTTTCGACACGGTGTATTTGGGTACGCCTAACGAACCTATATTTAGAGATATTTATGCCCCATTAGACGGATTTGTAATAAACGGTGGGGTAAAGTATTTCCCGTTTGGAGATGCATGTTGCAGGAAATAAATTTTAACATAGCTAATCCCGATTTGGAGGTCATTGCGAAGCACTAAAAAAAAATTGTAAAGAAAACCTCATCTTGCGAACGCCACCCCTTTCCTTTTTTAGGAGAGGGGCAGGAGGTGAGGTCAATCAATATTATTCTCTAATTTTTCCAAAGATTCTCTCAAATTAGCATTTTCATATACCACATTATGTGCAAACTCTAAAATTGGCATATTTACCTTATACTTTTTATTAAGTTCATAAATGGTGCTGGCTGCATAATATCCCTCTGCAATCATGTTCATTTCGTATTGTGCTGCTTTCACCGAATATCCCTTTCCAATCATATTGCCAAAGGTGCGATTGCGACTAAATTGCGAATAAGCCGTAACTAAAAGGTCGCCTAAATAGGCCGAATCGTTTATATCGCGCTTAATAGGATGAACCACATTGATAAATCGTTTTATTTCACGGATGGCATTTGAAATTAATACAGCTTGAAAATTATCGCCGCATCCCATTCCATGACAAATGCCACAAGCCATGGCGTATACGTTCTTTAATACAGCACTGTATTCGGTTCCGTAAATATCATCCGATAAATTTGTTTTTATATAGCGATTGTTAAGTATTACTTGAATTTTTGTAGCTGTTACTTCCGATTCTGATGCAATGGTTAAATACGATAATTTTTCAAAAGCTACCTCTTCGGCATGGCAAGGCCCAGCAATTACTCCAATATCGTTTCGGCCTATGTTGTATTTTGATTCAAAATATTCACCTACAATTTGTCCAGTTTGAGGTACCAAACCTTTGATAGCCGAAACTATTATTTTATTTTTAAAAGCTGAGGCATCTGTATTTAGTAATGCTGTTTCCAAAAAAGCGGCAGGAATAACAAACAGAATGATATCGGAAGCTTGAATAACATCATTAATATTAGAGGTTGGTTTTACAATCTCGGTATGTATCTCAACCGAAGAAATGTAATTGGGATTGTGTTTATGTTTAAGAATATGGTCAACGGTATCTTGACTTCGAAGCCACCAATGGATGGATTTTTTTTGCTCATTATCGGTTAGTATTTTAACCAAAGCCGTAGCCCAGCTTCCTCCACCTATCACACCTATTTGCATGGGACGAATTTAATTTTTTTTCATTTCCCTTGATAAAAAAATAAACCCTAAATGATTTTTTATTAGATTTGAATATATGAAATGCCGTTTTTGACTTTTTATATACTTCGGCATTCCATTTCACCTTGATTTAAAAAATTAATATAAATTAGAAATGAAAACAATCCACCTCAAAAATGTTGTTTGGGAAGAGGGTAAGTATTTTGTTGCCCAATGCTTAAATGTGGAAGTATCAAGTTTTGGAAATACAAAAGAAGAAGCATTAAAAAAT
>CANMPY010000022.1 GCA_947499775.1 Bacteroidota bacterium
AATATTAAAAATAAACCGCCTATTGCCCCATATTCTTCTAATATTATAGCAAAAATAAAGTCGGCATAGGGGGATGGTAAAAAATTGCGTTGTGTACTTTTTCCGGGCCCTACTCCGAAAATACCACCTTTGGCAATGGCTATTTTAGCTTGTTGATTTTGATAGCTGCCTGTTGCGTCCTTTGAATTCATGAAGGATTCAATGCGCGCTTTCCAAGTTTGTATGCGCCCTTGCCCTGGAAGAGTCATTATAATGGCCAACATTAATCCGAAAAATAAAGTGGCTAAACCAGTTAAGGCTAACAGCGATTTAATAGGTATGCGCCCAATAAACAATAGAACCATACATGTCATAAATAGCACCAATGAAGTGGATAAATTTGCGGGTGCAATTAAGCCGCAAACTATAATAATACTTACTACAATAGGCCATAGTGTTTTTTTAGCATTGCCAATATCGTCTTGTCGTTTCGATAAAAATCGAGCAATGAACATGATTATAGCTAGTTTTGCTAAGTCGGAAGTTTGAAAAGATAATCCGATTAAGGGTAACGTAATCCACCGCCTAGCCTCATTAACATTACTTCCAAATAATAGTGTGTACAGTAATAATGGAATAGCAATGACTAATAATATTTGCGACAAACGTGAATAATAACGAAAGTCGAGTAAGTGCGATAACCACATAATAAAAAGACCCAACAAGAGCATTCCTACTTGTTTGATAAGATAAAATTCGGTATTACCAGACTGTTTGGCAAATGCTAGTGTGCCTGTGGAGCTATAAACTGCCAAAACCCCAAATAGCGATAATAGGCAAACCACCATCCATATGTAGATGTCTCCTTTTAAATTATTGGCCGTCCATTGTCTCAAACTCATATGTAAATGTATTTTATAGGCGTGTTTTTTTAACTGTTACTATTTTTAATAAATATTTGATACGATACGCCTAAAGTGCTTTAACATGAAATTTAAATTGATTTCCTCTATCTTCATAATTTTCGAACAAATCGAAACTAGCACATGCTGGAGAAAGCAAAACGGTATCCCCTTTTTTTGAGAAAGAATAGGCTGCCTTTACTGCATCTTCTGCTGATGAAGTATTAATAATAAGATCAACATCTGGGCCAAATGCTTGATGAATTTTACTGTTGTCGAGCCCCATGCAAACTATAACACTTACTTTTTGCTTCACCAATTTTTTTAAGTTCGAATAATCATTCCCTTTGTCGGTACCCCCAACAATCCAAACTACTGGAGTTTCCATGCTTTCTAAAGCAAACCAAGCCGAATTGACATTTGTAGCTTTTGAATCGTTAATAAAATCAACGCCTTTAACGCGGGCAATCCATTCCATACGATGTTCGACATTAGTAAAATCAGAGAAACTCTGACGAATACTCTCTTTCTTGATTTCATAAGAATTGGAAACGATGGCGGCGGCCATACTGTTGTAAATGTTGTGTTTGCCACTAATAGTGAGTTGGTTGATGGGCATGATAAATTCTTTATTTAAATTGGTGAGCCGAACGATTATTTCTTTACCATTTAAAAAGGCACCGTTCTGTACCTCATGGTGTATTGAAAATGCCAGCTGCTGGCCATTTCCTTTATTAAGTTTTAAGTTTGTTAGTGTTAATGGATCATCATCGCAATAAATGAACTGATTTTCATTGGTTTGATTTTGTGTAATTCTAAATTTTGAGGCTATATATCTATCGATATTGTTATCGTATCGGTCGAGATGATCGGGGGTAATATTGGTTAAAACACCAGAGTTAAGTCGCGTGTTTACCATACCATCCAACTGAAAGCTGCTTAGTTCAAGAACATAACTTTCGTAGTTTTCGATAGCTACTTGACGTGCAAAACTTTTGCCTATATTGCCTCCTAACCCAACATTAATGCCACCATTTTTTAAAATATGATGGAGAAGCATGGCGGTCGTTGTTTTGCCATTTGTTCCAGTAATGCCAATTAATTTTGCCTCGGTATACTGGGCGGCAAATTCTATTTCTGAGATTATTTTTATTCCAGCATCAAGAGCCTTTTTAATGATAGAGGATGAATCAGAAATGCCTGGACTTTTTATTAAAAGATCGGCATTTAGAATTTTTGATTCAGTATGCTTATTATCTTCCCATTGAACGCCAAGTTGGTTTAATTCGTCCTTATAACTTGGTTTGATTGTTCCATAATCGCTAACAAACGTATCATATCCTTTAGCCAAAGCTAATACAGCAGCTCCACAACCGCTTTCGCCCGCACCCAATATGACTAATCGTTTTGTCATTCTTATCTTAGTTTAAAGGTTATAATGGTTAAAATGGCCAACATGATTCCTACTATTAAAAAGCGAGTTACAATTTTGGGTTCGGCATAGCCTTTTTTCTGGAAATGATGATGGAGTGGCGACATTAAAAAAATACGCCGTCCTTCTCCAAATCGGGCTTTAGTGTATTTAAAATAAGTAACCTGTAGAACGACACTTAAATTTTCGACCAGAAATATGCCACAAAGAATAGGGATTAAAAGTTCCTTGCGCAGCATGATAGCAATTACAGCTATAATTCCACCTATGGATAAACTGCCAGTATCGCCCATAAATACTTGGGCTGGGAATGAATTGTACCATAAAAAACCAATACAAGCACCTACAAACGCAGCAAGGAAAATTGTAAGTTCTCCTTGATTAGGGAGATACATAATATTGAGGTAATCGGCAAAAATGACATTGCCCGACAGAAAAGCCAATAAAGCTAATGTGGCGCCAATTATTGCCGAACTACCAGCAGCCAAACCGTCGATACCATCGGTTAAATTAGCACCATTTGATACCGCAACTATTATGAAGATTACCGCTAATATAAAAACGAGCCAAGTGTATTTTTGTGCCTTTTCGTTGCTCAAAAAGAATAATATTTTTGAGTAATCAAATTCATGAGATTTAACAAAAGGTACAGTGGTTACAGTTGATTTAGTGTCTTTTAAATAAATAGTTTTACCATTAGTTAGAATGCGTTGTGTTGAATTTGCTTTGATTTCGGCAGTAGCTTCCGTTTCCGTAAAACTTTCTCTGATTACAACACTTGGATGAAAATATAAAGTGGCACCCACAATAATTCCAATACCAATTTGACCCACAATTTTAAATCGCCCCGCTAGCCCTTCTTTATTTTTTCTATAGGTTTTTATATAGTCGTCTAAAAACCCAATAAGCCCGAGCCAAACTGTGGTAATTAGCATTAATACGATATAGATATTACTTAATTTAGCAAACAATAATGTTGGGATAAGTATGGCTCCCAAAATGATGAGCCCACCCATTGTAGGCGTTCCTTTTTTTGAATTTTCTCCTTCTAGTCCCAATTGACGTATGGTTTCGGCGGCTTGCCTTTTGCGCAAAACATTAATTAAGTTTTTTCCATATATGAGAGAAATGGTAAGCGATAAGATAATAGCCAAGCCAGCCCTAAACGTAATGTATTGAAATGCACCAGTTCCTGGTATGTTAAAATGAGTGTGCAGGTATTGAAATAAATAATAAAGCATGATTAGTTTATAGTTTCGAAAGCGTGTTTTAATTTTTCTAAATCATCAAAATGTGATTTTACTCCATTGGTGTCTTGGTAATTTTCGTGCCCTTTGCCTGCCAATAATATGATATCACCTTTTTTTGCCTGACTTACGGCTACATGTATTGCCTCTTCCCGATTCGTTATTTTTAATATTTTTTTAAAATTTTGAGCTTTTACTCCATTTCGCATCTCTTCAATAATGAGTTCAGGATTCTCTGTTCTTGGATTGTCGCTTGTAAAAATTACACGGTCGCTTAATTGACTTGCATAATCGCCCATGATGGGTCTTTTTTCTCGATCTCTATCACCGCCACATCCAATAATTGTAATTAGAGTTTCGTTTCGTGATCTAACTTTATTAATGGTTTCTAAAACATTTTTTAAAGCATCGGGGGTATGGGCATAATCAATTACACCCAAAATTCCACTTTCACTTCTTACAATTTCAAATCTTCCTTTGGCGCCTTTCGTTTTTGAAAGTGTTTTAATAATGGTTTCAGAATCTAAACCCATAATGAAAGCTGCGCCATAAGCCGCCAATAAATTATAGGCATTAAATTCGCCAGAAAGGCCATACCATGCTTGAGTTTTGTCTATTTCGAAGAGTAAGCCCTCAAGATCATGTTCAATAATTTTTCCTTTAAAGTCAGAAATAGACTTTAGGCTATAGGTATATTTAGAGGCTTTAGTGTTTTGCAACATCACACTGCCATTTTTGTCATCCTTATTGGTTAATGCAAATGCAGTAGGAGGTAGGTGGTCGAAAAACGATTTTTTTGCAGCTAAATAGTTATCAAAGGTGTGATGGTAATCTAAATGGTCATGGGTAATATTTGTAAAAATACCTCCTGTAAACGTGAGGCCTCCAATTCTGTTTTGATCTACAGCATGGCTGCTCACCTCCATAAAACAATATTCACAGTTCTGTTCAACCATTGTAGCTAACAAGCTATTTAATGTTATAGGATCGGGAGTGGTGTGGGTACTTGGAAGTATTGTGTCGCCAATTTGATTCTGAATAGTAGAAATCAATGCTGTTTTATAGCCAAGATTTTTGTAGAGGTTTCTTAATAAAGTAGCTATAGTTGTTTTCCCATTTGTACCCGTAATTCCAATGAGTTTTATTTTAGTGGAAGGATTGTCATAATAATTCGACGCCACTTGACCTAAGATTTTTCGGGTGTCCTTAACTATTATGTAATTAAAATTTACTGGGCAATCTGCTGGAATATATTCACATATAACAACCGCTACTTTTTTTGAAATGGCGTCTTTAATAAAGGTATGGCTATCAATTTCAACACCGCGAAGTGCAATGAATAAATCATTTTCATTGGCTAATCTATTGTCTGAAATTATTGAATTTATTGAAATATTTGAATCATAAGATCCCATTAAATCAATATTATTCAATATGTTAGATAGTTTTATCATCTAAATTTTTAACTTTACTAATAATGTATTTCCTTTTATTACCTTATTGCCAGGTGGTATTGATTGCCAATAAACTCGTCCTATACCTTCGGCCACAATCATTAATTTTCTGAATTCGCTATAGTTTATCACATCTTTTAGTCCCATGCCTATAAGGTTTGGTACTTTGTTAGCCTCATCAATAGCCGATGTGTAAGTGTATTCGCCAATTGAATCTTTAGAAGCACTTATCCAATCTGTTATTTCGCCTTCGGATTGATACGAATAATTGGTGTATTTTTTTAAGAATGATAGAGTGGTTTTTTTTCTGCCTGTTAAAACTTTTGGCAGTGAACCGTGATCTACTAATGTATCGTCTAATTGCGTTCCAGAATTGAGGTATATACCCGAAATTTTTTCACCAATTTCTCTTGCAATTGGGGCGGCAACTACTCCTCCGAAAATATCACCCTTTGATGGTCTATTAATAACTATAATTATAGAATACTTAGGCGAATTGGCGGGAAAATAGCCTGCAAAAGAGGAGTAATATGCATCGTCAATATAACCTTTGCCATCAGCTATTTTAGCTGTTCCGGTTTTGCCAGCAAATTTAATTCTACTTTTATTTAGTGATTTTGCCGTGCCGCTATCCACCACACCACGTAAAAGCTCTTGTACCCTTGAAATGGTTTTTTCGGAAGCTATTTTTTCATTTAGTATTTGAGGGGTGAATTTTTTTTCAATTTCGCCTTTTTCGCCAATAGCCTTAATTAAATAAGGTTTTGTCATTATTCCATTATTTGCCACGGCGTTATAAACCATTAGCAATTGAAGAGGTGTTAATCGGATTTCGTAGCCTATCGACATCCATGCTAAACTAATGCCACTCCATGTTTTATGGCCTGGCGATTTTATATATGGTATTCCTTCTCCCGTTAATTCAAATCCTATTGGTTTATTTAATTGAAGCGATTTTATATAGTTAGTAAATAATCGAGGGTTATCTTTAAATTCATTTAATACGCTTGTTGAAATTCCAACATTAGAGGAATGCTCGAAGGCATACGAAAAGGTTTTGCTTTTGTAAGGGGAAGGCTCAGCATCTTCCATAATCTTATTTCCAATTTTAAGTTTCCCGTAATTAATGAGAACCGTATCTGTTGTTTCAATTTCGCCTTTTTCGAGTAGAGCCAAGGCTGAAACAATTTTAAAGGTTGATCCTGGCTCAAAACTTTCGCCAATTGCATAATTAAAACTTTCATTATAGGTTTCATTTGCAGATTTGGTAAGGTTGGCTATTGCTTTTATTTCGCCAGTTTTTACATCCATAATAATAGCACACCCATGATGGGCTTGGTGTTTTACTAAGCCTTGGTATAAGGCATTATTTACTATATCTTGAATATTGACATCGATTGTAGTGTAAATATCTTTTCCATTTACAGGCTCCACTTCGTTATTGTCGTTAACTGGTCTATATCCGCCTGCTATTCGCTGCACCAATCTTCGGCCAGTTACACCTGCCAATTCCTTGTCGTATGCTCCTTCTATACCAACACGTTCTTGTCCGCTACCACGCCCTGTATAGCCGATTGTACGTGCCAATAGATTTTTTAAAGGCATAACTCGGTAATTGTCTTCTTCGATAATTAAGCCACTTTTAAATCTTCCTTTATTATAAAGAGGCCATGTTTTTATTTCTTTTATATCAAGAAAACTCAATTTACGCTTTAAAAGAAAATATCTATTTTTTTGAATGATCCCTTTTTTAAATTCAAGTAAATATTCAATGGATGGTTTATCTTTAAACTTTTCGGCAAATTTTTGGGATAACGGCGATAAATACATTTGCAAAGTGTCTTGGTGCAATACGGTTAAATCCATTCGAAGTTCATAGCGCGGAACAGAGGTGGCTAATAGAGTAGCGTCGTCTGAATAAATATTGCCGCGAACAGCTTGAATTACTTTGTATTTTAAAGTTAAGCTGTCGCTTAGTGCTCTCCACTTGGCTCCATCAACCATTTGAATATTAAATATGTACCATATAACAAGTGCCGAGAATGCTACAACACAGCTGAAGCTAAAGAAAATTCGGTTTAATATGGAGCGTTTAATGTTCGACATTACTTTTTAATTAATACCGGTGGTTCAGTAGCAGGTTTTATGCCTTTTTCTAACATTAATTGTTCTAAATTGGAGCTTCTACTCCCATTCAAAATTTCGGTCTGAAGCGTTATATATTCAGAGTATAGTTCCTTTACTTCACGGTTTAATTTCTCAATTTTTCTTATTTTTCTTTCTGTGCGATGTGATAAAAAAATATAGATTATCATGATGCCAGATAAAAACAGTAAAAAGGGTAAAAACCTCGTAATGTTTTCACGAGAATTTATTCCCGGATTTATTTCCGAATCGTCAGGTGTATTGATATGTGGTGCGCTGTGATCCAAATTTATTTTGTTCGAATAGCAATTCTTAATTTAGCACTTCGTGACCTTGGGTTTTCTTTTACTTCAGTATCATTGGGCACAATGGGTTTCTTGTTGAGCGGATTAAATGGTCTTATCAAATTTCCAAAAGCATCTTTATTTAACGAACCCTCCGTATTGCCTGTATTTATAAAGTTTTTTACACAGCGATCCTCAAGCGAATGGTAAGACATGATCACCAATCTGCCATCGGGTTTAAGCACGTCTTTACATTGATTTAAAAAGAGTTCTAAATTTCTTATTTCATTGTTTACTTCAATGCGAATAGCCTGAAATACCTTAGAATAAAAGGCATAATCTCCTGATTTAGGCGTTTCTGATTTTATTGAATCTAATAGATCTTGTACTTTTACAATGGCTTTTCTTTTTCTGAATTGTACTATGGCACGTGCAAGATGATGTGATTTAGAAAGCTCGCCATAAGTGTTAAAAACGCGTGTTAGTTCAATTTCTGAATATTCATTTAGCACATGAACTGCATCAATTTCATCATCCTGATCCATTCTCATATCTAACCTTTCATCAAAACGATAGGAAAACCCTTTGCTACCCTCATTAATTTGATATGATGAAATTCCTAAATCAGCTAATATGCCATCAATTGGCAAGGCCTTGTGGTATTTTAAAAACTGCTTCATATACCTATAATTATGGTTAATAATTATTAGTCTATCGTCGTCCCATTTATTTTTGATGGCATCGTGATCTTGGTCAATTCCAAAAAGTTTTTGTACTTTTTTATTTTCTAAAATAATTTTTGAATGCCCTCCTCCACCAAATGTGGCATCAACATAAATTCCCCCTTCTTGAATATTTAATGCATCAATGCATTGAGAAGCCATTACCGGAATATGATAGCTATCCATTTGTAATTATGTTTCTGCGGCTCATTACTTCTTCTGCCATCTTCGAAAACTCATCAGGGTCAATGGTCATCTGGGCTTCATAGTGATTTTTGCTCCACATTTCAATTTTATTATCATATGCATAAAGCACTACGTCGTTAGTGATTTCAGCATAGGTGGCCAGTTTCTTAGGAACAAGTAATCTGTTTGCTGTGTCAAGCCCCACTTCGCTGGCGCCATTATTAAATACTCTTATAAATTGGCGATCAATTTTGTTAAAGGAGTCTAAACCCTCTAGTTTTTGAGTTTCCTTTTCCCAGTCGTCACGCGTGTAAATAACCAAGCATTTATCGAACCCTCGATTAATAACCAAATGATTTGACGCCCCCTCTGGAAGCTGCTTTTTGAGCCCAACAGGAATTACAACACGTCCTTTCGCGTCTATTTTTCCTTCAAATTCACCGATAAACTTGGGCATTGCTCTTTGTTATTTAAAATCAGGTGTAAAATTATGTGATTATTAAACACAAAACGCCACTTTATGACATTTTGAAACACATTTTATCCACAAGCTTTTTAAGGGTTTCTGAATGAGTGTTTTACGTAAGTTGTGTTTTGCTAAATTTTCTAATTTTCGTTGCTTTTGAAATCAATGAAAAAGATCCATTTTTTAATATTAAAAATGGAGTTAGGAGAATGAATTTGTGTAGGTAAAAATCAGTAGAATTTTATTTCTATTAAATGCCTATAAATAGAAAAAGGCCAACCTCATTAAAAGATTGGCCTCGGGTTTTATTTTTTTTAAAACTTAATTATACCGCAAAGCTTTCACCGCATCCGCAGGTTCTGCTTGCATTTGGATTTATGAAATTAAATCCCTTTCCATTTAGGCCATCGCTAAAATCAAGTTCAGTTCCAGCCAAATATAGGAAACTTTTAAGGTCGCAAATTACTTTAACGCCCTCATTAATAAATTCCTGATCGCCAGGTTTCTGTTCATTGTCAAAGTCTAGATTATAGCTTAATCCGCTACATCCACCTCCCTTTACCGATACACGAATAAAATAATCGTCAGACAATGTACCCTCGTTGCGCAAAGATGCAATCTTCGTTAATGCTTTATCAGATACTGTGATATGCCCTACATCATTCATACTATTTTGCAATTACCTATAAAACTAAGTATAGTTTGGTTTGAAATGGTTTAATAATGTTTTTTACCGTCAATTATTGGCTCTAAACCTTTTTTTGTGCGATAATCGTTTATAGCTGCTTTTATTGCATCCTCGGCCAATACCGAACAATGTATTTTTACTGGCGGTAAGGCTAACTCTTCAACAATATCCATATTATCAATACTTAATGCATCGTTTATTGTTTTTCCTTTCAACCATTCAGTAGCCAATGAAGAAGAAGCGATAGCTGAACCACATCCAAAAGTTTTGAATTTGGCATCTTCAATTACTCCGGTTTCGTTGTTTACTTGGATTTGCAAACGCATAACATCTCCGCATTCTGGTGCTCCTACCAATCCTGTTCCTACATTGTCCAAACTCTTATCAAGTGTTCCTATGTTTCTTGGATTTTGATAATGATCAATTACTTTTTCTGAGTATGCCATTTTATAATATTTTATTTAATTGTTCAATTATTTTAATTCACCTACCTCCTTTAGCCCTTCGACTAAATTTGGTATATTATTTTCAAAATTTTTGAATCGGCTTTTAGTGTTCAGCCCATTCAATGGACTTTAAGTCAATTCCTTCTTTAAACATTTCCCATAGTGGGCTCATATCTCTAAGCTTTTCTACTGCTGTTTTTACATGATCGATAGCAAAGTCTATTTGTTCCTCATTCGTAAATCGTCCCAAACCAAAACGCAAGCTTGAGTGGGCCAGTTCATCATCCAATCCCAAATTTTTTAGCACATAGCTTGGTTCGAGTGAGGCGGAAGTGCATGCTGATCCTGATGATACGGCAATATCTTTTACTCCCATCATTAAACCTTCGCCTTCCACATATTTAAATGAAATATTGCTAACATGAGGCAAGCGATGAGCCGTGCTTCCGTTAACATATGATTCTTCCAAAGTGAGTAATTCTGTTTCAAGTTTATCGCGTAGTTTCGCTAAACGAATTGATTCTTCAGCCATTTCATTCATGGCAAGTTCACAAGCTTTTCCGAATCCTACAATTCCTGTAACATTTAAGGTGCCACTTCGCATTCCGCGTTCGTGGCCTCCACCATCTAATTGCGAAGTTACTTTAACCCTTGGATTTTTACGACGTACATATAAAGCGCCAATTCCTTTTGGGCCATACATTTTGTGTGCCGAAAACGATGCAAGGTCAATATGGTCGGTTAAAACATTTACTGGTATTTTTCCAATGCTTTGGGTTGCGTCGGTATGCATTAGCACCCCATGCCTATGGGCCATTTCTCCAATTTCACGAATTGGATTTATACACCCAATTTCGTTATTGGCATACATAACCGATATTAAAATAGTATTTGGTTTGATGGCGGCCTCCACTTGTTCTACGGATACTCTACCATCTGGCTGTGGCTCAAGATAGGTAACTTCTGCACCTTGTTTTTCGAGGTGACGGCAGGTATCAATAATTGCTTTGTGCTCTATATTAACCGTAATAATATGGTTTCCTTTTTCGCGGTACATTTCAAACACACCTTTTAAGGCGAGATTGTTAGACTCTGTAGCTCCGCTTGTAAAAATAATTTCTTTTTCAGTGGCTCCTATTAATTTAGCAATTTGTTCACGGGCATAATCAACAGCTTCTTCGGCTTTCCAACCAAAAGGATGATTTCGGCTCGCAGCATTTCCAAAATATTCGGTAAAGTATGGCAACATGGCTTCCAATACTCGTGGATCCATGGGCGTAGTGGCGTTGTTATCTAGGTATATCGGTAATTTTAACATCTAATTTTTATTTAGACTAATTCTAAGTGCAAAGATAATGAAATATAAGTAGCTAAACCAAAAAGTGACATAAAAAAATGCAAGTCAAAAAGGGCAGTAAAAACGATGGTTTTTTGCTTTTTCTAATATAAACGCAGTTCTGAAATTATTTGTTTCCTTTTAACTAATATTGCTTGATGAAGAAGATTGAACATATTGGTATTGCCGTGAAAAATATGGAAGCTGCAACAGCCATGTATTCTGTTTTATTAAATACTAAGCCGTATAAAAATGAGGTTGTTGATAGTGAAGGAGTTTGTACCACTTTCTTTAGAATGGGGGAATCAAAAATTGAATTGTTAGCTGCAACGAATGACGAAAGTCCAATCGCAAAATTTTTAGAAAAACGTGGCGAAGGCATTCATCATATTGCATTTGAAGTGCGGTGCAGCCGACATAGACCCCGGCCCGTTGTCCGCCATGAATGACAATTTTAAACCAGGCGACGTGGTGTCGTTCAACACGATGGATCCCAAGGGATCGGATTTGCACGATTCGTACCATTCGGAAATGCAAATGCTGACGTCCAATCCCCCCCCGGCTGCTGCTGCAACCACCACCAATATGTGCAATTACAATTATTTGAACGACGTTGGTTCGGACGACGATTGCGACGATGCGGGAGACAGTTCAACAAAGAAAATCATGAAAAAACTGAACCACCTGAAAACGTCGTTCCACATGAGCGACTTGTTTCAGGCAATTGGTGCGGCTCCGCGCCGGTCGTGCTGTTTTTGGGACACGTGCGAATTTGACACACCGCCCGTTTATTTGCCCAAATGCATTTCCAACAATGGCGTGTACGTGGTGTACGCCTGTTTCTGCAGCCCCGAATGCGCGCTGGCTTACCTCATGAACGATCGGCTTGACACGTCGGTCAAGTTTGAGCGCTGTCAAATGTTGAATGCCATGCACGGAAAAACAAATGTGAGCATTAAACCGGCTCCCAATCCGCAATACACGTTGAGTAAATTTTACGGCAATCTCACCATTCAAGAGTATCGCAAGCTGTTCAAGAGCGAGCAAATTGTGTATGTGGTAAACAAGCCCCTCACGCACATTTTGCCCGAAATCTACGAAGAAAACAACGACTTC
>CANMPY010000023.1 GCA_947499775.1 Bacteroidota bacterium
GATTTGGCCCAAACCATTTATTTACAAGCCACACGAACGGATAATAATGAAGCACAACTAAACTGGACAGCCTACCAACGCTGGGAATTTGGAGTAAGCACCTATCAATTGTTCTCGCAAAACGAGGCAGGCTATTTTGAACTAATGGCCACCATAAACGGACAAACTTTGGATTATCTGGATGAAGGGTTTGCCGGATTAAGCCAATCGCAACGCTGCTACAAAATAATAACCGATGAAAAAGATGGCAACCTGCAGCAATCGGGCAGCAATGTCTATTGTTTGCCTTTAAAACCAACTCTATTAATTCCTAATTCGTTTAGCCCCAACGGTGATGGTGTGAACGATCATTGGAAAATAGATTACAAAGGGATTAAAGAAGTGAACATCAAAATATTTAACCGCTGGGGCGAAATTATATATCTCGCCAGGGGCGGGACCGAAAAACCCGAATGGGATGCTATGTATAAAGGCTTGCCAGTTCCTGTCGGAACTTATTTTTATCAGATAGAAGCTACCGGAATTACAGTAGGAAAAGTATATAAAAGTGGCTTGGTGGAGGTGGTGAGGTGAATTTTATTGCTCCCCGCCCATCTTATCCTTATTTTGTTTTCGCCAAAAATTGCGGAAAATAAAATAAACCCCAGTAAAAACAATGGCTGTAATAACAACCTCTGACAATAACATTTGATTTATAAATTCTTCTCGAGTTGGGTTGGGTTTCATAATTAAGTTATAGAGTTACTCTTTTTTAATAAAAACAGAAGTGAATAATTTGCCTTCAAAATTAACACTAATGAAATATACACCGGGAATTAAATTGCTAATATTTATTTCGCCTTTAGCTGAGGGGTTTTGAATCAATACGTTCTGTCCAAAACAATTATAGACACTCGCCTCTGCTTCCTCTAAATTACCCATAAAATTTTTAATAAAAAGTTTATCATGGCTAGGATTAGGGTAAACTGCTAATTCATGTTTATGGCTTTTATAAATTGAACCAGGATCTTTTAGTGTAAATAAATAGGATGTATCGATACAATCTACACTGTCAGTATTGGTTGCAATTACCCAATAATCCCCCCAATTTGTGCTTCCGTTTGGAACCACAAATTGCGAATCGTTTGCTATTTGGTTAACAAAAACACTGTCCTTGTACCATTTGTAAGTAAATCGCATATCATAATTTTTTATGACCACGCCCTTATCGTTAACACCCAAAATGGGCTTAATAGGGGTTTCGATGTTTCGGATAGTGTATACAATGGAATCATAACACGTACTTATGCTATCAATAGCTTTTAATTTATATGCATAATTGCCTTGTGGGGCATTAATAAAATTAGCATAATACCAATTTGATGCATTTAAATAATTCGACGGATCCCAGCTGTATTTAATATGATCTCTATTTACTTTGAGCGCAGCAACTAACCATACTCCTGATAAACTACACGTTATATAATGTGTAAAATCATTAATAAACTGAGGACGTGATATTGCAAATGCGTAAATATTTTTTTGAGAGGTACAGCCGCCACCAGTTGACGAAACCGTTACACTAAATGTATCCGAAAAATTTAACTGATATTTTGGGTTGTATTCAGTCCTTATGTTGGGATATTTTTTACTTGCCCACTCAATCTTTGTATTTTCAATAGAATCACCACCAATGTTTATCCAAGTATTTTCACAAGCCTTAATGGTGTCTTCAAACGGAATATTAATGGTTGAAGAAGGAATTAACAGTATTGAATCTTTTAGCAAACATTGACCTGAAAGCGGTGATTTAATTAATAATAATTTTGTTTTTGCGGTTAATGTATTTTGATAAGTTGGCAATGAATTGCTTATTTTTTTGCCATTTTCATACCATAAAT
Organism: Bacteroidota bacterium; assembly: GCA_947499775.1. Classification (GTDB taxonomy): domain Bacteria; phylum Bacteroidota; class Bacteroidia; order NS11-12g; family UBA9320; genus JABWCE01. The sequence continues at coordinate 1,881 of CANMPY010000023.1, forward strand.
ACTTTACAAAACCTGAATCAAGGTCAACTTTATTACCAAAAATAAGCGTAGCTGGCTTACAAAATAAAACTGTATCTTGATTGCTTAAATTAAGAGTAGGTATATAGGGAACCACGGTTTGTAATTCGTTTAAACTATAAAAAACAGGATTGGTGCTTCTAATTCTAATTTTATAATTAGCGCCATAAAACCTTTTATTAAATGGCATCGCAACCCTATAGGTATTCGGCTCTGCACTTGTTTTAATACTACAAACTAATGTAGCTGACGAAAACGATCCATTGCCATCAGAGAGTTCAACATAAAAAATATTCCCTGCATTATAGGTCCCCTTGCCTTTAAACTGAATGTTGCTGTTAACATTGAAACTATCCCCTGGGCACTTAGCGGTATCTACATCGTTTAGATATACCATATGCAATTTATGAAATTCAATTTTATTGCAATTAGAGCAAGCCAAAACAATCACATCATCTGTTTTATTAAAATACAAACCCGTGGGCTTACTGTATTGCGCCAGGCCAACTGCATTTTTAAAATTTTTATCTAAACGATAAAAATAACTATCGCCCCAACTTGAGGCATAAAAATTCCCTTGAATATCTTCCTCAATACTGTTTATGTAATCGATACTTGTAGTTTGAATTATAGTGGCTGTACCATTAATAAGGTTAATATTATAAACGGCCGACTTTATTGTATCGGTAGTAACTAACAAACGATTTTTTCGGTCGAAAAGAAGTGCTTTTGGGCGCCTAACGGTTGAATCTAAAATGCTTATTGTTGGAATATAAAATGGGGCACATCCAACTACTACCTTGTAAATTTTATTGGCAGTGGGGTCGCTCATATAAAATACATCGCTCTTGGTTTTATCCAATTCAGCATCTTCCAAATCCATTGCTCCAGGTACCTTAAATGTTGCTATATAGGAATATCCATCAGCATCATACACTTTAACTTCATTACTATCCAAAATTAATAATCCATTATACGAACCAAAAGTTGCAAAAAGTATATCTTTAGGTCGAATTAATCCTGTGATTATCTCGCGTTTATCAAAATTAGAATCGAGCAAAGTAATGCTTTTACCTGCAAGGTTAGAAATAAAATAAGCTTTCGTAGATGGATAATAGGCTATGCTGTTTGGTTTGTCGTAGGCCATACTTAATGCCGACCACATGGTAATTAATATAAATAGCATTTGTTTAACCATAACGGTATAGACTATCTTACTCCTTTGTTGGTTGCATTGCTTCTGTATAATTTTCATATTGCATTTGTACTAAACCAATACCCTCTTCAAACGTATGCGGGTTGTATCCTAATTTATGTATTGCTTTCGAAATATCAAATCCAGTTACGGGTGGTCGCAAAGCAGGCTGGCTTAGTGTAGCACTGCTAACAACCTCAACATTTTTCATTTCAAAATTATAGAATTTAGCTACCATACCAACTAATTCATAAATATTCATAAAATCCTTCCCCGAAATATTATAAATACCCGTTGCTTCTTTAGTTTCAATAAGCATGCACCCCATAGCCAAATCCTCGGCCAATGTTGGTGTGCGGTACTGATCATCGACTACCTTTATGGGTCTGTTATTTTCGAGAGCCTCCTTTGCCCAAAGCACAATATTACTACGGCTCATATCGGCTACCAATCCGTAAACTAATACAGTTCTTACAATGGCCCAATTATCGGAACCATGCATTATTATTTCTTCCGCTTTTAATTTAGATTTACCATAAAAACTCAATGGATTCGGTATGGCATCCTCCAAATAAGGACCTTGAGTTCCATCAAAAATAAAATCAGTTGATAAATAAATAAGATGTGCGTTGATATACTCTGCCGCATCTTTAATATTTTTAACCGCATCAATATTTTGAAGTACGCATGCTGCATGATCCAATTCACATGCGTCCACGTTAGTCATTGCGGCGGTATGTATAATGCAATTAGGTTTGTATTTTTCAATACACGCTAATACATTTTTTCGGTTTGTAATGTCCAATTCAACATATGTATAGCCTTCTTTTTTAGGATACCGATTTGCCCCTCTGCCCGAAGCTATTAGTTCTATCGCGTGCTTGCCCGCATATAAATCGATGAGTTTTTGACCCAACAACCCATTGCTTCCAGTTATGAAAATTCTTTTATTCACTGTTTTGAATATTTATCTAAATACAAATTTATACGCTCTTGCAAATTTTCGTTTTTTTGATCAAAATGCAAAGGTTTATGGTTTAACGCTTTACTGATCTGTTCCGCTTCATTCACTTTTTCAATAGCTTTAGCGTCAAAACACGATGTTAGAAATCTTTCCCAAACATATTCTATAGCCAATTGGTTTGGATGGGCATGATCATTTTCAAAGAATCGATAATCGCGCAATTCATCCGTCACTATTTCATAAGCAGGAAAGTAAAATAAATTAGCTTCCCTTTGTTTTATAAGTTCTGCTATTGCTAATATTAACGCTGCTTTACTTTGTTGGTTTTCCACCACCCCATCGCGCAGATGTTTTACAGGACTAATGCTAAAAATAATATTTAGTTTCGGGTTTAAGCCCTTTATTAAAAGAATAGCTTTGTTTAAAGAATCTACTATTTCAGCAACGTCCAGGAGTCGTTTACTAAATTCTTTATTCGGTATTTTATGGCAATTGGCAACTATTGTTTCTGTTTTCAAATAGGTATAAACCCATGCCGAACCCAGTGTTATTATTAATGTATCCGAATATTTTAAGTCGTGGTGGGCTTTAATAATTGAGCTATTAATGTCATCTTTAACCGTTTCGGCTATAAGCCCCGAGCAGCTTCCGTGGTGGCTTAAAGACACATATCTACCGTCCTGAATTTGAATAAGGTCGGTTGTAGCAAATTGTTTATTTGTAATTATACTTGCAATTGAATTGCTTATTGAAATTGGATTGAATAATATCCCGAACGGGTTGACTATAGTCTTATAACCTACATTATTTAGTTTATTACCAATGTGTTCGGCGAAACAAGACCCAATCATAAAAATTGTACTATTCTCTTTAATTATTTTAAAGGGCTCAATTGGTAATTTTATAGAAAAACGTATTGCCATAATTTTGGTTCAAATATCAATCAAAAAGAGCTTTAACATCCCCTTTGAGAAAAGATTTTTTAATGTTTATTACGGTTTCAAATGTACCATTCCTCTGAAGAAAACTACCCCAATGGTTAAACCATAAGGTAGGTATGGGAGTGGCAATTACTTTGTGTGATGAGTTGTTATATTTCCTAATAAATGTAACGCTTCCGATTTATTAAGAATAGGATAAATTTGATTGTTATTTCAAAATTATTTCTTGGTGCACTTTTATACTTTTCTACAGGATTTTCTAATTTCGGCAAGGGCTTAATATGCCCAACAGTATATTATTTAAATGGATCCGAAAATTTAGGATTAGTTACCAAATTTATATCCGTTAATGAATGTAAAAAAGCAATCAAGGCTTTAGTATCCGATGGCGAAATTCTATTTCGCGTGCCTTGTTCAATAAATTCGAAGGAAATATTACGAGCACCAAGGTTATCAATAACCTCATGATCATAAAACTCTATTACTTTTTCTAACGTTTCAAACCGTCCATCATGCATGTAGGGTGCGGTTAAGGCAACATTGCGCAAGGATGGGGTTTTAAATTTGCCCTCTTGATTATATTTTCCGGTAAATCCTCCCAGGCCCTTATCCGTTATTGATAGATCTAAACCAGTGTTATGTGATAAATTATCTGTAAATAATGATGTTTTATGGCAATTAAAACATCCTTTTTGACTTGCAACTTCAAACCCTCTTTCCTCCTCTAAGGTTGACTTAATCTCGCCACGTTTTGCTTTATCAAATCGCGAATTATCTGACACCATGCTTACTAAAAACTGCTCTAAAGCAAAAGCAAGTCTTTGGGTTGTAATACTATCATCTCCAAAGGCGTTCTTAAATTTCATACGATAATCGGGCACTAATTTAAGCTTTGCTATAACGGCCTCAGGAGTCGTATTTAATTCGAGTGGGTTTTTTATAGGCATTAACGCTAATTGATTTAATCGCGAAGCCCTACTATCCCAAAACAAACTATCAAACCACATTAAATTAAAGGTTGGCATGGCATTGCGATTCCCTAATTTTTTTTGGGTCCCTTCACTAAATTTCTTATTATTATCTGTAAAGGCCATCGCTTGATTATGGCATGACCCACAACTCATTGTATTATCTTCCGATAGTAATTTATCGTAAAATAAAAAACGTCCCAATTCAATCCCAGCCTTGCTTAGTTTGTTATCTGGAAAAATAATGAGAGGCGGCATTTCGCTTGATACACTTATTATGGATGTATCAACATTTGTCTTTTTAATTATGATATCTGGTTCATCAGGCTTACACGAAACCAAAACCAATGACATTGCCCCAATTACCAACATTATGAAAAAGCAGCGATTCATAACATTTCGAAAAAAAATCATTTTATAAAAAAAAGACAGAAAGATTAAAACTGAGTTTAATGTTTTACAATAAACGCGTTCTATAAATTTAATTAATGCGTGATGGCAATTTTTCCAAAATAATCATCGCCAATCATTTCCACTTTCACATAATATATACCATTGGCCATATCAAACATATCGAATTGAAATTCAGTCGTCAAGTCCTCAACTTTTATCGAACGCACCACTTGGCCAACATTATCATAAATCTTTAGGCTTGATACAGGTATTCCGGTATTATTTTTAAAATTTAACATCCCTGTTGATGGATTAGGGTAAAACCCAATTAAATCATTAAGCGTTTGAGTTTTGTAATATATATCGTTAAACCCAAAGTCGAATTGTACATATCCTGAATAAGGGGTAGTTGAATTAATCTGATTGCTAAGCGGATCGATTGAATAGATTATTGTTTTTGATCCATCATACCTTGTCACAAATAAATTTGATTGATCCGTAGTATATTGAATGGAGCCATTGTCAATTTTTGTATCCGTAAATGTAGAAACTGAAATAACGTTGCTAACACTGTTTGTAACCATGTTCATGTCGCCCACCTTTAATTCATAATTGTTTCCAGTTTTTGTAAAAAACAGGATCTTTAGGTAATCGGTTCCAATGATTGGAACCATATCTAAAATATTATAATCGCAGCGTGTACTTACAAGGGCAGCCGCTTTGGGTGAGCTCACATTTATTTTATAAAGTCTATTTGTACCTGTTACGTCACGTGCCATAACCATGTATAAATTCTTTTCGGCAATAAATACTGGCTTGCTTATGGCTACATCTTTTACTATCTCTTTTTGTGTAAACCTATCTGTTACGCTTATTTTTCCATAAAAAGGTGCAGCAACATTGTCAAAAGAAAGATCAGACAATTTTAATAAATTCTCTGTAACTCCACGGGTTACATCTATGCTCGAAAAAAACAAGTTTTCTTCATTGCTTCCATACCCATTAAATTCTCTTTGAACAGTAAAGCATATAACCTTCTCTGTTGAAGGCATATATGCAGGTGCCATAACGGTGGTATGCAAATCAAACCTTTTAGTCGTAATTTGATTATTGGAAATAGAACAAAATACGAGGCCATTATTTTTATCCTGATAAATAGCTCTACCATTTTTAGCATCAAAAATAAAATCGCGCGGTATTGATTCAACCGCTTCAACTGTTCTAAGATTAGAGCTGGAACCTATAGCTGGATTAAAATCACCAATTTGGGTATATGTTCCTGATGTAAAAATCGCCTTTGTGGTTTGCTGCGCTTGCAGGTAACCCAAACCTACACAAAACAAAACTAAGAAATAGGATCTTTTCATAATGATTTATTTATAAATTAGATAACAAATGTAAATTAATTTTAATTAAGAAAGCATAATTAAAAAAAATTATTGAATTAAAAAAAAGGAAGATGCATTCCTAATTATAAATGTTTTAGATAGAATTTTAGTATGCGTAAATGCGATAAGTATACTAATCGGATCCTAAATATTTGAGTTATGTTATATAAATACCATATGCTCTACCCCTTCGAAAGTACACACATAGCTTATAATGAATAATTTATACAGGTAAAAACTACATTTAATGAAAAAAATTGACGATTTTAAATACATCGGCAGTTTAACATTGCTTTTTAGAGTTTATATTATTAAATTTGCCGCCCAATCAAAGGAGGAACATAAAAATTGTCTGAAAACACACACGAAATCGAAGAAGGGATTGTAGCCCCTGAAGCTACCAATCAAGATGTAGATTTATCTACCGAAACACCCCAAGAAGTAAACACAGAATTAACAGAAACAGAACCTGCTGCAGAAGTTGTAGCTGAAAGTACTAATTCTGAAATTGTTGCCGAAGAAGTATCTGCAGAGGCAACTGTAGAACCTATTGAGCAAGCTGCTGAGGAAATTAGTGTTCCTGTAGCAAAGCCATCTAAAACTAAAACAAGCGAACAAGCACCAGAAGTTCCGTCAAGTGATTTTGACTGGAGTATGGACAAAGAAGGATTTGCAAGTTACGATGATGGTTCTAGGCAATCCTTAATAGATTTGTACAAAGGAACTTTCACCCAATTAGATGAGCATCAAGTTGTAAAAGGCACAGTTGTGGCCTTAAACAGTAAAGATGTTGTTGTAAATGTTGGTTACAAATCGGATGGTATAGTAAACCGTACCGAATTTAGAGATCTTCCTGATTTAGCAGTTGGAGATGCAGTAGAAGTTTACGTTGAAAAAACAGAAGATAGTTTAGGTCAATTAATTTTATCAAGACGCAAAGCAATTGCTGAAAGTGCTTGGGATAAAATTGTTGCTGCTAAAGATGAAAATCAAATCGTAAGAGGTTTAATTAAATCGAGAACAAAAGGCGGATTAGTTGTAGATATTATGGGAATGGACACTTTCCTTCCTGGATCTCAAATTGATGTTAAACCGATAAAAGATTACGATGTATACGTTGGCCAAACTATGGAATTCAAAGTAGTTAAGGTTAATGAGGCATTTAAAAATATTGTAATTTCTCATAAAGCACTCATCGAAGATGATATTGAAGCTCAAAAAGGCGAAATATTATCACGTATGGAAAAAGGACAAGTACTTGAAGGTGTTGTTAAAAATATGACAAACTTTGGAGTATTTATTGACCTTGGTGGGTTAGATGGCTTATTACACATTACAGATATTTCATGGGGACGTGTAAATCATCCAGAAGAAGTATTACAGCTTGAACAAAAAATAAATGTTGTAGTTCTTGACTTTGATGATGAGAAAAAACGAATCTCATTAGGTTTAAAACAACTTACTGAAAACCCTTGGAACGAATTAACCGCTTCGTTAGAAGTAGGATCTAAAATTAAAGGTAAGGTAGTAACTGTTGCCGATTACGGCGCATTTGTTGAAATATCTCCTGGGATTGAAGGATTAATTCACGTTTCGGAAATGAGCTGGAGTCAACACTTAAAAAATCCACAAGATTTTATGAAAGTTGACGACGAACTAGAAGCGGTAATTTTATCGTTTGACAAAGACGAACAAAAAATGTCTTTGGGTATCAAACAACTTAATCCAGATCCATGGGAAAATATTGAAGGAAAATATACTATTGGATCAAAACATACCGGTATTGTGCGTAACCTAACCAACTATGGTTTATTTATTGAACTAGAAGAAGGTGTTGATGGATTAGTGCATGTATCTGACTTATCATGGAGCAAGAAAATTAAGCACCCAGCTGAATTCACTAAAAAAGGTGATGATATGGATGTAATGGTATTGGAAATTGACCGTGAAAACAGACGTTTAAGCTTAGGACATAAGCAATTGGATGAAAATCCATGGGAAACTTTTGAAGGAATATTTGCTGAAGGATCAGAACATACAGGAACTGTAACCGAAGTAAACGATAAAGGAGCTACAATAGCGTTACCTTATGGCGTTGAAGGTTTTGCACCAACCAAACACTTAAAGAAAGAAGGTGTAAAAGCAGGAAACGGAAAAGTAGATGACGAATTAGTATTCCGTGTAATTGAATTTAACAAAGATCAAAAGCGAATAATTTTATCGCATACCGATATTTGGAAAGATGCAGAACGTGCTAAAAAAGACGACGAGAAAGAAGAGCAAATTAAGACTGAAAAATCAACTACCAAAAATGTTAAGCGTTTCAACCAACAAACTGAGCGTTCAACTTTAGGTGAAATTGAAGCACTTTCTGGACTTAAGGCTCTAATGGATTCGAATGCTAAAAAAACAAAAGCAGAACCAAAAGCTGCTAAACCAGTAATAGCAACAGATTCTGAATCGGAAGAAAAACCAGCTAAGAAAGCAAAAACTGAAAAAGCAAAAGCTGAAGTTAAACCTGTGAAGGTTGAAAAAGCACCAAAAGCACCAAAAAAAGTGGCTTCAAAGGAAGATTCTAGCGAAGCACCTTTAGAAAATGCTGAATAACGAGTTTACTAAGCTATAAGTGGTATAGGTCCAAAATATGTGGATAAACCTAGCACCATTCGAATCATCTTCTTAACTACTCAATACGATGAAAGAAGATGAGATTATAGCCATAGAAACAGGTATTTATTCGCATGATCCTGTTGGACATGAGAATTAGATTAACCATAAAGAAGAATTAAAAAATAGTTGAAAACATTAAGTAACTTATTTTTATAACTAACAAAAAAAATCCCATTTTTGAAATGGGATTTTTTTTTGAACAATTAAACAAATGAATTATTGGATTATAAAATCAGAACCCTTTAAATACTCCTGGGACAAATTGGTTGCCGATGGGCATACCTGTTGGGATGGGATAAGAAATTATAGCGCCCGAATCAATTTACGTGAGATGCGCATTGGCGATATTTGTTGCTTTTATCACAGCAACGAAGGCAAAGAAATTGTAGGGCTAGCCAAGGTAATACGTGAGGCTTATCAGGACCCAACCACACCTGATATTGCATGGGTTGCGGTAGATATAGAACACTTGCAAAAACTTTCGAAACCTGTAACTTTGCAGCAAATGAAGCAAGAACCAATTCTTCAAAGCAATGACCTAATACGAATAGGACGGCTATCGGTTTGTAAGCTTAACAAAGAAGGGTTTGATTTAATTTTAAAATTATCGGAATGCTGATGGAAAAACGATTAATACTTGACGCCTATCACACCAGAATTATTCTTGAAAGAATAGCCCTACAAATTACCGAAAATCATGGCGACATGAGCAATTTAGCAATAGTAGGCATGCAGCCACGTGGAATTATGCTCGCCCGAAAATTGGTTGATATTATCACACGTATTTCTGGAGCCAAAACCCTTCTCTACGGCGAATTGGATAGTACATTTTATAGGGATGATTTCAGACAAGGCGAAAAATTATTAGTTCCAAATACCATAAAAATTGATTTTTTGATAGAAAATAAAAACGTAATACTGGTGGATGATGTACTGTATACAGGCCGATCTGTACGTTCGTCACTCAATGCCCTAGCCGATTTTGGAAGGCCACTTAAAATTGAGCTAATGGCGCTTGTCGATCGTAAATTTAATAGAGAATTACCCATACAACCCGACTATATTGGCGAAGAAGTAGATACCCGAACGAATGATCAGGTTGAGGTAATTTGGCAAGAAAATAAATCAACTCCAGAAGTTTGGATAATTACTGAATAAAATAATGGAAGAGTCGCTTAGTGTAAATCATCTCCTTGGAATAAAAGAAATTTCATATGAGGATATTCAGTTGATTTTTAGAACTGCTGATAATTTTAAAACTGTCATTAATAGGCCAATTAAAAGAGTGCCTACCTTACGTGATATTACGATAGCAAATATTTTTTTCGAAAATTCAACCCGAACACGTATTTCGTTTGAATTGGCCGAGAAAAGGCTTTCGGCCGATGTGGTTAATTTTTCGTCATCCTCCTCATCGGTTACCAAAGGCGAAACGCTAATCGACACTGTCAATAATATATTGGCCATGAAAGTAGATATGGTGGTAATGCGACATCCTGCACCGGGAGCTGCTATTTTCTTAGCAAAAAACACCAATACACAAGTTATAAATGCCGGAGATGGAACCCATGAACACCCAACCCAAGCATTACTAGACGCCTATTCTATACG
>CANMPY010000024.1 GCA_947499775.1 Bacteroidota bacterium
CTATTAATCAATTTATTTCTTTTTTCGATTATTGCCGAATATACATGTACCTTTTTTTATCAGATTAGTATAAGTGAATTTTTATCGACGATTAATTTAGCAAAACCCAACACGAACGAAATAAACGCCTTGCGATTGTTTCAAGGCCTTGTATCGATAGGAACTTTCATTTTTTCATCTCTAATTTTAGCCCTTATTTTCAAACAAAAGCCATTGGAATACTTAGGATTAAGACATTTTCCAAACCGAATTTATCTGCTGCTGGTTCCGTGTTTATTGCTTATTTCAATGCCATTATTGTCATGGCTAATCGAACTAAACGGCCAATTAACGTTGCCTTCGTTTATGGCAGGGGTTGAAAATACACTTAAGGCGATTGAAGCAAAAAATGAAAAAATGTATGCGATTATGCTTACAATGACTAGCTATGATCATTTAATAGCCAATATTTTTGTGATGGCACTCATACCTGCTATAGGAGAAGAACTTTTTTGTAGAGGAGTGCTTCTTAATATCTATTACGATTATTCTGGTAAATTCATAAAATCGGTAATTATCGTGGCATTAATATTTACCTTATTTCATATGCAAGTTTATAAATTCATTCCTATGATGGCTCTTGCTATTTTACTAGGCTTACTTATTGGCTGGACTCAAAGTATATGGGCATCTATTTTATTTCATTTTTTAAATAATACAATGGCGGTCATAGGCAGTTATTATAACCAAAAAGGAATTAAAAATTTCATGACGGATAATCACGAACACGTCCCTTATGTATTAACATTATTTAGTTTTCTGCTAACAGTAGCTTTAATAGCATGGATTACTAAATTTGCAAAACGTCAAACACAAATAATACATGAATAATTTTACTCAAAGAGCCATTTCGGGAACGGTTTACGTTGCCCTTATTTCGATAAGTTTAGCCTTAGGCAACTGGCCCGCTTTCTGTTTACTCTTTCTCTTATGCTTTCTTTGCCTTTGGGAGTATAAAACCTTAATGCTAAAAGAATTATCGACATTTCAAAAGGCCTTTTTTATTATATGTGGCTTATATTTATTCGGCATTTTAGGCCTTTGGCAATTCATGTATATATCACGCATTTTCTACGGAGTGGGCCTACTGCTTACCATCACCTTATTCATAACTCCACTCTTTAAAAAGCATGAATCACCCTTTGATGCTATAGGCAGACAATTAACCGGTTGGATTTATATTCCTGTTTCCATTGGATTGCTTTATGGATTGGGCTATCAAAAATTTCTTTATTTAAATGGAGAAATCGCATACAATGGATTGCTAGTCCTTTCCGTTTTTATTCTCATTTGGGCCAACGATACGTTTGCGTATTTAGTTGGAAAATGGCTTGGTAAGCGTCCTTTATTAATGCGTATTTCGCCAGCCAAATCAATTGAAGGCGCTATAGGTGGACTGCTATTTACCCTTATTGCCTCGGTTGCTATTTTTTACTGGCAACGCCAATTCACCCTATTAGAATATTGCATCTTAGCTATTTTAGTGAGTTTAGGCGCCACACTAGGCGATTTAATTGAGTCTATGCTCAAACGCAGTTTAGGTATAAAAGATTCGGGCAATATTATTCCCGGTCACGGGGGCATCTTAGACCGAATGGATGCTGTGCTAATTACTGCATGGCTAGTGTATTTCTATTTTCAGCTTATTTAAGAAGCAAACAATACCTACTTTTAGTATTGTGATAACATAAATTTAATTTAGCTTTGCGCCTCTTTTATTAGGCCAATTTAAGTATATACACATGACTCAAATACAACCAGAACATCTGAATCCATTGGATTCTATGAAAGAAAGGTTTTCGAATGCCGCCAAAATTCTTGGCATAGATCAAATGACTTACGACATGCTCATCAACCCTCAAAAAGTTGTGATAGTAAGTTTACCTGTAATATTAGACGATGGCAAATTAAAAGTTTTTGAAGGAATTCGCGTGGTTCATTCCGCAAGTATGGGACCAAGCAAGGGAGGCATTCGCTATTCGATGAATGTAACACTTGACGAAGTTAAAGCCCTTGCTGCATGGATGACATGGAAATGTGCAGTGGTAGGAATTCCATACGGCGGAGCAAAGGGAGGAATTAAATGTGATCCACGAAACATGAGCGACGGTGAGTTGGAAAGACTTACACGTTCCTATACTGCTGCTATGCAAGATGTTTTTGGTCCTGACCGCGATATTCCAGCACCCGACATGGGTACTAACCAACAAACAATGGCTTGGATTATGGATGAATATTCAAAAATCAAAGGCATATCTAGCCCTGCTGTTGTTACAGGAAAACCATTGGTTTTAGGAGGCTCCTTAGGAAGAGTAGAAGCCACAGGTAGAGGCGTAATGGTAACCACTAGAAGCGCAATGGCTAAACTTAAAATGGATCCTCAAAATTGCACATGTGCAGTTCAAGGATTTGGCAATGTAGGTTCCATATCGGCTAAACTATTAGCTATGCAAGGCCTTAAGATTGTTGCCATTTCAGACGTTACAGGAGGATATTATAAAAAAGATGGAATAAATGTGGAAGAAGCCATCGAATATGTATTAAAGAATAATGGCACCTTAGAAGGGTTTAATGCTGATAGAATTACGAATGAGGAATTATTAACCTTGAGCGTTGATGTATTGGTTCCGGCAGCAATGGAGGACCAAATTACGGACGACAATGCCCATGCCATTAAAGCAAAACTTATTGTTGAAGGCGCCAATGGTCCAATAGCAAGTAATGCCGACAAAATATTGCATAAAAATAATATAAATATTATCCCTGATATTTTGGCCAATGCAGGCGGTGTTAGTGTTTCCTATTTTGAATGGGTACAAAACAGATTGGGATATTACTGGACAGAAGAACGCGTGAACAGAAGAGCTGATCGTGTAATGAAACAAGCCTTTGATACCGTTTATTTAGCATCACAAAAATACGATGTAAGCATGCGAACAGCTGCTTATATTGTGGCCATTGATAAAGTAGCTAGCACACAAAAATTAAGGGGAGTATTCTAATGTTTTTACACCGAGAAGGATTTGCTACCATTTTTATTGCCTCCATCGTTTTAATTGGAATCAATTACCTAAGCGATAGGTTTATAACCTATTCACTTATAAAGAATATTCTTGTTATTCTTTCTTTGGCTGTATTTGTTATTATACTTCAGTTTTTCCGTAATCCTAGCCGCAAATTAACGCAGGATGTTCATTCTATTATTGCGCCTGCCGACGGAAAGGTTGTGGTTATAGAAAAAGTTTTTGAAAAAGAATATTTAAACACCGAATGCATGCAAATTTCTATTTTTATGTCGCCCTTTAATGTGCATGTTAATAGAAATCCTGTAAGTGGCATAGTAAAGTATTTTAAATACCATAAAGGCAAATATTTAGTTGCCTGGCACCCAAAGTCGAGTGAATTAAACGAACGCACTACCACTGTAATTCAAACCAATGGTGGCCAACAAATACTTTTTAGACAAATTGCAGGCGCATTAGCACGCCGCATTTGTTGGTATGTAAAAGAGGGCGATACAGTAAACCAAGCAAAAGAAATGGGGTTTATAAAATTTGGTTCGCGAGTGGACGTATTTATCCCTCTTGATGCGATGGTAAATGTAAAGATTGGAGAAAAAACAATTGGCGGACAAACCTGTATTGCGCAACTAAAGTAGTTGGCTTATATTTGAATATTATTAAAAATAAAATTATGAAAAAAATTATTGTAGTATTAGTCTTAATCATTGGTTCATGGGTGGCATCGGATGCCATTGCAGCTATTAATTTTAGTGCAACCAATATCGAAAACTGTGGCCATCCTAAAAAGGAATGTAAACGGAAAAAGAAAAAAGGATGTTGTAAAAGCGATGCGGCAGCAGCCACTACAAAAAGTTGCAACAAAGAAACAAAAGCATGTTGCAAAAAGAAAACAACTGACGCTCCAGAACCTAGCAAATAACATTTACTATTTAAATAAAAGGCCAATTCTATAAAAAGAATTGGCCTTTTTTATTATTAAGCGCTTACATTTGTCTCCATTATATACACTACCAAAAACAATGAAAAAGCTATTTTTCACTCTCCTCGTCTCTTCTTTTCTTTTAACTGCTTGCGACAAAAACACCCCAATTGTAAAACCTATAAACGAACTAAAGGAGGAAATTGTCGAAATTAAAACGCCTTTAGGAACAATGATTATGTGGCTTAATAAAAAAACCATTAAGCACAGAAATAACTTTATTTCTTTAGCCCAAAAGCAATTTTACGACAGTACCCTTTTTCACCGTTGTGTAACTAATTTTGTTATCCAAGGAGGCGACCCTCTAACAAAAGACAATATACCTGGAAATGACGGCACAGGAGGGCCCGGTTATCAAATAGATGCCGAAATAGATACCGCTCTATACAAACATGACTTTGGAGCCGTGGGTACTGCCCGCGACAATAATCCCGAAAAAAAATCGAACGGATCTCAGTTTTATATTGTCACCCAAACAGGAGGATCTCATTTTTTAGATAACAACTATACTGTTTTTGGAAGAATAATTAAAGGAATGGATATAGCCCTGCTCATTAACAAGCAACCTAAAACTAGCGATAAGCCCAATACCAAAATAGACATGGATGTAAATCTACTTTATAAAACACATAAGGAAATTACAGACGAATACGGATATACTAATTTTGATTGGTAACCCTTTTTGATTTGAACTCGCTAATTTTTCGGATACACCTTTCATATTGATCGCTATAAAATATAGCCGCTCCACCCATTACAATTAACCCTACAGGCAATGCAAATCTGCTTGCTCCTAAAGGGCCAGTTAAAAAAGCAATATAGAACACGACACACGACACTACTATTGCCAAATTATGATTTCGGTATTGCCAAAGAAACCCTAAAAATCCTATCGTTTTTAAAATATTAAAACAAAAAATCAGTCCAAGATAAAGCCATATAAATGGATGATTTTTAACTTGAGCTATTAATTCATTGCGCCTTGGCTTTTGATTTAAAAACCCTTTCGAAGTATCTTCTTCAATTTTAAAAAATTGATACAAATCAAAGCGGCCTGGATCGAGAAAAAAATAAACCATACCTTTTAAATGAAAAAATGTGTACCCCATGCCGTTTGAAATAATAATCTGTTTACATGTTTCATTAACTTGGTCATAGTTTTTTTTGAATTCTGATTTTGAATGAGGAACAATCATTAATGGCTCAAGTATTTTTGCGGCCTCTTCTTTACCTTGAGAAGCTTGTAAATACAGATTAGTATTGTAATGCAATAAATTTATATATCCTATAGAACTATAATGAAGCACACCCGTCAATTTTTTATTTTTATTGCATACCAAGGCCCAACTTAAAAATGGAATGAGTGAAAATAAAATAACCCATCTGTACTTTTTAGTTTTAATAAAATGCAGCAAACAAAATAAGCCTATCGCGAAGGATGCCAATAAGAACACGGGCTTAGTAAGTGCTGCACATGTTGAAAATATAAGCAAACTTATTAACCAACCATATTGCTGCGTTTTATGGAATTGGAAATAAGAAAGAATACACAGCATTACAAAAAATTGAAGCCACAAATCGGCCATAATAAATTGACTGTATATAAATTGAGAAGGCGTAAATAGTAAGAATATAGTTAGTAGTAGAAATGCAAGACCTGAATTTTTAAAGAATCTGGCCATAAAAATAAACGCCATAAAAATTGAACTTAAGCCTATAAAAATTTGAAGTAAATAAATAAAATTCCTGTGCAGATGAAGTGAATAAATGCCATGCAAAACCAAAGGGTATATTGGAGTTCGCTTGCTGTAAAGTCTAAAATCACGTTCAGTAGATTGGGGCCCAGCATAAAAGTTGGCTTCAGTGCTAAAATTCGAAGCGCTATTAATATACTCAATAGAGTCTCTTAAATTAACGGGCTCGTGTTTTAAAGAGTAGAACAAAAATCCGTGGTAAACGATTACAAAAAATAAGAGTAGGCCCTTTATTTTAAGCGCGTTATTATGAAAAATTGTAGATAAGCCAATCAAAGTAAATAGATATGAAGCATTGGTGCCGTACAAAAATATTATTATAGCCCTAATAAAGCTAATTGTGAAGTAATTAACTGACGCTATTCCTATACCAATTAATCCATTATTCAAGTATACTTCTAAATGCTATTGTTCTACATTTGCGATTATGAAAGATTTTAAAAAATATTATTCAATATCTGCTCACCCACACGAAGTGTATGCCGCATTGACCAATCCAATTAGCTTACAACTCATGACTGGCGAAAAAGCGATCATGAGTACTGAACCGGGTTCGGAGTTTTCGTTATGGGATGGGAGCATTGTTGGAAAAAATCTTGAATTCGAGGAAGGGAAAAAAATTGTACAACAGTGGTATTTTGGCGAAGACTCCTCAGATTCTATGGTAACTATAAAATTACATTTAGACAAAAGCGCTACATCTTTGGAGCTAAAACACTCCAATATACCGGATGACGATTATGATGCTATAGTTGAAGGCTGGAATTATTCCTATATGGCCTCATTAATTGAATTTTTTGATGAATAAGAAGGCAATACGTTTATTAGCCATTATTTTCCTTCAATTTTGACTGAAAAGTATAGGCTAACAAATTGGCCCTCTGAATGGCTAATTCTGCTTTAGGACCTTCAAACATTTCATTCACAGTTTCGGCCCAATTCTTAAGCCAACTTATAAAGTGAATCGATTCCAAATTTAAATGGATATGTTTTTCAAAAACATTAGTTGAGTATCCTGCTTTATCTAATAATACAAATGCCCAAAAATCAACAATTCTAGGCAAATGCGATTCGATATTTAAATGTTGAAATTTTTCTTTTGTTATTGGATCCTCCAAAAGTTTGTCGTAAAATTTGGCTACCAACATCTCAATATCCTCTACTTCACTAATATCTTTCATTTGGCTATTTCATTTATCTTTGCTACAAAATTAATTATACTTGGCCATAATTCTCTCTATAGAATCAAGCGGGACAATTTGCTCCGTTGCCTTGCACAACAATGGTGAATTATTGGAATGTATTGAATCGGATGAGCCTAATATTCATGGGCAAAAGTTAGCCGTTTTTATAAATGAAATTACGGAAAGTCAAAAGATAGATATTGCATCGTTGGATGCGATTGCTGTAAGCGAGGGGCCAGGCAGTTACACTGGTTTAAGAATTGGAGTTTCTTTAGCAAAAGGCTTGTGCTATGCTAAAAATATTCCATTGATTTCTGTTGATACATTGAAGGCTCTGGCATGGGCTATCCGAAATTGCGAATACATCGAATTTCCGAATAATTGCCTGTTAATGCCTATGATAGATGCACGACGAATGGAAGTTTATACCGCAAGTTTTGATATGCAATTATCGAAAATAAGTAAAACTATGCCTTTAATATTAGATGAATTATTTTACACCTCACTTTCTAGGCCAGCCCTTATTGCCGGCAATGGTTCCCTTAAAATAATACCATCCAATGCCGAAGGGCTAATTAGCATATTGCCTGAAATTACGTTTTCGGCCAAACATCTTGGATGGTTAGCCTATCAAAACTATTTAAATAGTGCGTTCGAAGATTTGACTTACTTCGAGCCAGTTTATTTAAAAGAATTTGCTAAAGTACTTTAATCCCTATTGGTTAGCTTTATTAATAAAGTTTTGATATACCATACGCGATATATTACCAATAATATCGGGCAATTCAGTTACATCGTAGCCATTGGTCATTACCGTTAATAAATAAGGAGTATTATGAATATAAATGAGCCCTGATTCGTGCAATTGACGCATTGTAGAATCGCCCATTTCACCAAATTTGTGGGCCACTATCGTTGAGGCTGGCAATCCTTTAACCATACCGAGTTTAAAATCACAGGCCTCGAGAAGCTCAACCGCAAATTCTGAATTTTCTTTGCTTAAATAACTAGCATCAAATAAAATATTCAAAAAACTGGAAAAATTTTTGGCCGTAATCGTAGCATTTTTTTTAGTAAAAAGAGGAATATTTAAATCCGTAAACAACTGATTAAATACTTTCATATCGGCATTGCTGTTTAAGAGATAAGTAGCATTATTATCCGAATATGAAATCATGTATTTGAGAAGCTGTTTTATTGAATACGACTTCCCGGCTACAATCTGATTCGAATTAAACGTTTGATTGGGTATATTTTTGTTTGCTGGATTAAAAACAAATTTCTTGTTTAGCAAGCTTGGATTTTTTTCGGCCATTTTTAAAAAGGTAATCATTCCTGGCACTTTAATTAACGATCCCGGATAATAGGTTTCGTCATTATTAATGCACATCCAATCGCCTTGATCGAAATCGCGAAGATAAACCGATGCCGATATTAACTTTTGCTCACGTTTCAACTGCTCAATGTAAGTATTTAAACTATTTTTTATATCAGAATAGAGTGCAGATTCCTCATTTTTTTGAGTATAAACTAAGGGTTTAATTAAACGATACCCCTCCAATCTTCCTGACTTATAGTGGTTTGATGTTGTTTCGATTAAGGAAATAGATTCCTTTGCTTTAGCAGAAATTCTTTGTCTAAAATAAGTGTCAAGGCAAAAGGTAATCAAACAACTTAAAATAATTAAAAATAAGGTAAGTGCAGGGCTTAGTTTTTTATCCAACATTTTATTTTATAAAGACTTCAATTTGTGTAAAATTGTTGCCTAAATAATTTCTAATAATGTCAAGATTACGTCAGAGTTATTTGGTATGGTTTTATCGAAATCAGAACCCCATATCGGAAAGAGTTAAAAAAAGTTTTACGCGAGCATTAACATCCTCCTCAGTTAATTCCAGAAGACGCTCCGTTCCAAATTTCTCAACGCAAAACGACGCCATTGCACTTCCATAAACTACTGCCTTTTTCATGTTTTTAAAGGATATATCTCCACTTTTAGCTAAGTACCCCATAAATCCACCCGCAAAGGTATCGCCAGCGCCAGTTGGATCAAAAACATCTTCTAATGGCAAAGCTGGGCAAAAGAACAAGTCATTTTCATGAAATAATAATGCTCCATGCTCTCCTTTTTTTATGACCAAATATTTAGGCCCCATATTTCGAATAATTCTACTGGCTTTTAATAAACTGTATTCGCCACTTAACTGACGAGCTTCTTCGTCATTGATAATTAACAAATCTACCATTCCCATGGTTTTACGTAAATCGTCCATAGCAATATCCATCCAAAAATTCATGGTATCCATCGCTATTAATTTTGGACGATTTTGTAGTCTTTCAATAACGGTACTTTGCACACTTGGCAATAGATTACCTAGCATCAAAAATTCACAATTTTGATAGCTTTGAGGAATTAAAGGATCGAATGTTCCCAATACATTAAGCTCTGTCACTAATGTATCGCGGCTATTCATATCGTTGTGGTATTTTCCGCTCCAAAAAAATGATTTTTCGCCTTGTTTTATCTGCAATCCATTTGTGTTCACCCCTCTATTATTTAGTTCATCAATGAACACTTGCGGAAAATCATCTCCAACAACAGCAACCAAATTAATAGAATTATAAAAAAATGAAGAGGCAATCGAAATATACGATGCTGCTCCGCCAATAATTTTATCTGTTTTCCCAAAAGGAGTTTCAATGGCATCAAAGGCCACACTTCCAATAACTAATAGACTCATTATGCTTTATTATTATTTTTAAGCCTGCAAAAGTAAGGCTTTAATTTTATCTAACTTTGCGCCACTTATATAAAACTATGCCAAGAGTAGTAGTTGGACTTTCGGGAGGTGTTGATTCATCAGTTGCCGCTTTGCTTTTAATTGAACAAGGCTACGATGTTATTGGTTTGTTTATGAAAAACTGGCATGATGAATCGGTAGTACTAAATAATGACTGTCCGTGGGAAGAAGATAGCAAGGATGCGCTAATGGTTGCAGAAAAATTAGGAATCCCTTTTCAAACTATTGATTTAAGTAAAGAATATAAAGAGCGGATTGTGGATTATATGTTTGCCGAATATGAAATAGGGCGCACCCCCAACCCTGATATTTTATGTAATCGTGAAATAAAATTTGATGTTTTTTTAAAAGCCGCCGAAAAATTAGGAGCCGACTTTGTGGCTACGGGACATTATTGCCAAAAAGGCGAAAGTGAAATAGACGCGGTAAAATCTTATCAATTATTAGCTGGAGCAGATAAAAACAAGGACCAAAGTTATTTTTTATGCCAAATTACCCAGCAGCAATTAGCTAAAGCACTATTTCCAATAGGGCACTTACAGAAACATGAAGTGAGAGAGTTAGCTGCTAAAGCCGATTTAATAACTGCTGAAAAAAAAGACTCTCAGGGTTTATGTTTTGTAGGAAAAATAAGCTTACCCGATTTTTTGCAACAGCAATTAAAACCCAAAGAAGGAGAAATTATAGAAATCCCACTAGGTTTTACTCCTAAAAATAATGAGGAATTAAGAGAAGCGCAAGCACGTATTAATGACTATATTAATAGTGATTTATTAAAATTAACCAATTCAATTATAGGTGATTTAGCACTATTGTCTGAACCTATACATTATTATATAACTGATGGGATAAGTGTAGGAAAACACAATGGAGCCCATTACTTTACCATTGGCCAACGTAAAGGATTGCAAGTAGGAGGCAAGCCTGAGCCCTTGTTTGTTTTGGAAACCGACACTAAAACTAATCTAATTTATACCGGACAAGGCGACGATCATAGTGGCCTTTACAGACACTGTTTAAAAATGAACACTTCTGATATTAACTGGATAGAATCTTATAAAGCCATTCCTGAAAACACAGTTTTATCACTAAAAGCAAGGGTTAGGTACCGCCAACCTTTACAGGATGCTTTATTGATAAATACTGGCAACGCTCATTATGTATGGTTTTATAAAGAACAAAGGGGCATTACTTCCGGACAGTTTGCAGCTTGGTATAAGGACGAGGAGTTATTGGGAAGTGGGGTGATTTGTTAGACTGCATTTATTCATTAATTTTGTGAAAAGGACAAAAATGAATATTCAATCTGAAAAGCTCGGTTTAATTGAATGGATTGCAAAAATCAATGATTCGTCTATTATTGAAAAACTAAGAAAAATTCATGATGAATATGCCAAAACACCTGACTGGTGGGATGAAATTTCTTCTGAAGAAAAAGAATCCATCCAAAGGGGTTTGAAAGATATTGAAGAAGGGCATGTTCATTCACATGAAACAGCGAAAGGTATTTATGAAAAATACTTATAAGCTTATTTGGTCGAACGAAGCGTTAGAAGGACTGAAAGAAATTTTTGCTTATTTGGAATTTAAATTTTCAGAAAAGGATGCCCAAGTCTTTGCGCAAAAACTTGATAAACATCTTAAAATTATCCAATCAAATCCTGAAACATTTCGTTTATCTTTAAAATCAAAATCTGTCCGCCGCTGTGTAATTGCCAAATTAACGTCAGTATATTACACCGTTAGTGAAGAAAGCATAAAATTAATAACAATAATAGATAACCGGAAAAGCCCTAAAAATTTTATTGGTTAAATAGGTTTTGACCAGCAACAACGTGGGATTACCTATGGTAATTTGCATCTTGGTATAATAATGAGGAGTTGCTCGGAAGCGGGGTGATTTGTTAACCCAATCTTTCAACAGCCAACTCAGCTACTGTTTGTCCGATGCTTAACGAAGAAGTAGCCGCAGGGGATGGGGCATTCAAAATATTAATGACCCCCGGTTTTTCTACAATTTTAAAATCATCCAAAAGTCCCCCTGTCCTATCGCAGGCTTGCGCCCTTACGCCTGAACCCGCAGGTATTAAATCATCTTTT
>CANMPY010000025.1 GCA_947499775.1 Bacteroidota bacterium
TCAAATTCAACCTTGAACTATTTATGGAATACTGGCGATACCACAGGATCAAAAAGCATTAGTAAAGCAGGAAAGTATAAACTAACACAATGGTTTAAAACGTGTAAATATTCCGATTCCTTTAACGTTTCTATAATTCCTAAAATTAAACTTCCTCGGCTTCGCGATACCAGCATTTGCATTGGAGATACGCTAGAGCTGAATACGCCACTAAATTTATTTCCTGTTAAAATAAACTCCACTTATGCTAATGGCAACCGACATGTTTTTTTTGAAGCTGGAACTTTTTTGGTAAAAGCTGAAAATATCTGTTTTGCGGATTCATTTCAATTAAATCTCATACTTGACTCATGTCGAAAAATGGATGTTGCGATTCCTGATATTTTTAGCCCGAATGGAGATGGGTTGAATGAACGATTTAATCCTGTACTATTAGGCGATGCCTCAAAAGTTATAGATTACGCGTTTAGAATATATAATCGTTGGGGCGAGCAAATATACTACTCCAACTCACCAAGCGATGGGTGGAATGGAACTTACAGAGAGTTAATGTGCTCGCTCGGATATTATTTATGGACGTTTCAATATAAATACAATGAGCTTGGTGAAGTAAAATCGGGCCGCTATAAAGGCATTGTATATATAGCACGGTAATATTGAATTATCTTTAAATACAATACAAATATCAATTCTTAAATTTCAAAGGCTATCACCTATTTTTGCTGCCTGCATGGGTCTAATTATTCGGCAATCTATAAAAGCCTCTCTTTCTAATTATGCCGGTCTTATTATAGGGTATATTAATATCCTTATCCTAATGCCAAAGGTTTTTCAACCATCCGAAGTGGGAATTAGCCGTTTTATTATTGATATATCGAGTGTATTGGCAGGGTTTGCTAGCTTGGGCTTGGCATACAGCATGAGTCGGTTTTTCCCAAAATTTAGAGATAAACATTCGCCTTACCATAATGGATTTACGTTTTGGGTATATTGTATTCCAATAATAGGTTTGTTTTTGTTAGCAACGGTATTGCTCATTTGTGGGCCATCTTTATTAAATCTTTTAAAAGATGGAGGATCAAATACGGTTAATTATTTGCATATCATCATTCCATTGTCCATAATCATGGTTTATACATTGGTTACGGAGCAGTATTGCGCGCAATTTGGACGAATTGTGGTGGTAAATATTGTTAGAGAAAACGGATTGCGCCTTATAAATCTAATCCTTATAATTCTGGCATGGAATAATATCATTAATTTTAATGAGTTTATCGTGTGGTTGCTTGTGTCTTACTCTGTTGTATTGGCTATTGATGTTGTGTATCTTTTTTCGTTAAACCCACTTTCGCTTATTCCTGATTTTAATTTTATTAAGGAAAACAAAACGGTTCGGAATGATTTTTTTGGATTCACAGGCGTTATTTTATTTGGAAGCATTGGGCCTCTTATTGTTACACGCTCCGATTATTTTTCGGTAAGTATGTTAGGCGGCGACACTTTACTTGGCATTTATTCAACAGCTATGAGCATTGCTATAATGGTGGAATTGCCCAAAAGAGTTATCTTACCCATCATTCAGCCTGTAATTTCAAGGCTTATTCATGAACAAAAATGGGGCGAATTAAAAGAAATTGTAGGCAAAGGAAATATTAACCAAGTGTTATTGGGGATGTTCATTTTATTTGGACTTTGGTTTAATGTAGATAGTATTTTTGCATTAATGCCAAACGGAGAGGTCTACAAAGAGGGTAAATTGGTTATATTAATCGTTGGTATAGGCAAGCTAATTGAACTGTTTTCTATTTTGCCCGGTGTAGTTATTAATAATTCTCATTTTTACAGGTGGAATATAGTAATCGCTTTTACAGCCTTGTTTACTATTTTTCTTACCTATCATTTTGCAGTTCCAATTTGGGCCATTAACGGAACAGCATTGGGGGTTGCTATGGGGTATATGGCCGTTGCATTTTTTAATTATAGTTTGGTATATACCTATTATAAATTGAATTGGCTCAGCTTCGATTGGATAAAGATAAGTTTTGTCTTTGTAGCTCTGTTACTTGCGAATTATTTTTTGCCTCATTTCTCTAATATTTGGTTAAATATCTTTGTGCGATCAGGTGGCTTATTGGCAACATTTGCTGTATTAGTTTTTGGCTTAAGAATATCTAAAGATTTAAATACAACGGCGCATCAATTACTGAAAGGTACATTTAGATGGTTTTAATACCATGACAGCCCAAAATCATACCTCAATCGTAAAACAAATTGCCCAAGATGCTGGTTTTAGTTTTTGTGGTATTTCTGAAGCTGGGTTTTTAAACCAAGAGGCTCCAAGACTCGAAAAATGGTTAAAGGACGGTCACAATGGAAGCATGAATTGGATGGAAAACCATTTTGAAAAACGACTTGATCCTAGGATTCTGGTGCCGGGAGCAAAATCGGTCATTAGCTTAATGTATAATTATTATACCCCTCAAAAACAGGCCGATATCAAAGCTCCAAAAATTTCGAAATATGCATTTGGTGAAGATTATCATAAAGTTATAAAGGATAAGTTATTTTTAATGCTTCATGCAATAAGGGATCAAGTAGGAGAAATTGAAGGCAGGGTTTTTGTAGATTCGGCTCCTGTATTAGAGCGTGCTTGGGCTGCCAAAAGTGGCTTAGGTTGGATTGGTAAAAATAGCATGCTCATAAATACCAAAGCGGGTAGTTTTTTCTTTTTAGCCCAAATTATTTGTGATCTAGAGCTGGTTGCTGATCCGCCAATTACTAATTTTTGTGGTACCTGTACCGCTTGTATTGACGCCTGTCCAACAGAGGCCATTTTACCAAATAATACTATCGATTCTACTAAATGTATTTCCTATCTCACCATTGAATTACGCGATGAGCTTCCCCCTTCTTTTAAGGATAAAATGGAGAACTGGGCTTTTGGATGTGATATTTGCCAAGATGTGTGCCCATGGAATCGATTTTCAAAACCACATGCCGAACCCTTGTTTCAACCGCAAGCAGAGCTGATGGCCATGAATAAAGACGAATGGTTTGAAATTAATGAGGAGCTCTTTAAGAGGTTATTTAAAAATTCGGCCGTTCAACGAACGAAATTTAAAGGACTTCAACGGAATGTAAGATTCTTGAGCACCTAAGTTGAAATACCCATTTTTAGTTTTATAAACGTAAAATGGTAATCTATTTCAAAAATTACACCATGATTTAGGCATTGTTTGAGGGGGCTATACAGCAACTACTGCTATTTGGGCGATGGCTATGTATTGTGTGTTTTTCCTTCGGTTATTCTTTCCAATGCAGAGCCCAGCCGTCGGCTTCTTGTTTCGTATGATTTAGCGCTATTAATCCAGTCAATATATTCACGTTTATGGCTTGGGCTAAATGCCATGAATGTAGAATTGGCGTTTTTATTTTTCAATAAGCTATCCAAAAGGTCTAATGGAATTTCTATAGGTCCTTTCTCTGGTTTTTCTTTTTGAGGTATTTTAATCCCGTCCACATTCAATTTCATAGCTTGCGCAATAAAGTCGAGGATGATTTCGTCGGGAGGTAAACAGCCTAAATCTGTAATTCTTCCAAAATGGCCCATTGCATCACCACCATTATTTGAACGATCTTGAAGGTGTTTATTAGGGTCTACAATTAAAACGCCTTTCCAAAAGCCAAAAACGGCATGGGCTTTAAAAGCTGCAATATTGCATAATAGACCATAATAATCAAAAGCAGGCATACCCCATTTTATACTTTCTTTAACTTGTGGACAGGCTTTATGAATTAAATACCTCAGATGATTTAATATAGGCTGTGCAAAATCTTTTGATTTTAGTATGTAATCATCAATTTTGGGTTCTCGATTAGGATTCATAAAATTAGTTATTTATATCTTCAATCCTATTATCGGCTTATTGTCCTATTAATTAATGGCTTGGGATAGAGTGCTTGTCGCTATGGTAATCGGCCAATAAGGTTATTGGATTTTTTACGATTTGACCTATCGTGAAAGGGTATTCTCGGGAAATTTCAGCCAATACATCTTTAAAATAAAAGGCAATTGAACCAATAAAATGGACTGGAACTACTTTGTAATTATCATAGCAGCAAACGTGCATATTGATAAACTCCTTTAGGCCGTCACGAATAATTTTTTCGAAAAAAGGATGCGTTCGGTTATCGTAAACGAATTTTGCAAAAGAGGCTAAATAAACATTCGCGTTTGGTTTTTTATAAACCGTTTCAAGAATGAGTTCTTTGTTTACACCGTAATCATTTTCAAGCGCTCGAGCTAATTCCAGGGGAAGTGTTTTATAAAGGTAAGCTATGACTGTTTTTTTACCAAAAGAGGAGCCACTGCCCTCGTCACCCAAAATGTATCCTAATGCAGGTATTATTTCATGAATTTTGTTGCCATCCGAATAGCATGAATTTGAACCTGTGCCAAGTATACATACAATGCCCTCATTGTCTTTGGCTGTTGCTATTACTGCCGCTTTTACATCG
Organism: Bacteroidota bacterium; assembly: GCA_947499775.1. Classification (GTDB taxonomy): domain Bacteria; phylum Bacteroidota; class Bacteroidia; order NS11-12g; family UBA9320; genus JABWCE01. Next base: position 4,519 of record CANMPY010000025.1, read on the forward strand.
TGGTCAACCACTATTTTTTCGGCATTGGTAAATAGCCTACGTAGCCCCCTTTCAATAATGGCATTTCGCATTGCGCTAGAAGCACCGGCGCCATAAAAGTAAATATGAGTAATTTGAGCGGCATTTTGTTTTAATAATTCATTCTGATTTAATTCGAACGCTATAAGGTCTTCGTTATGAAAAAAGGGATTGAAACCCATGGAATTAGTTTCGAATCGCTCTCCACTATTCGAAATAAGAATCCAATCGCATTTTGTTGAACCACTATCGGCTACTAATATCATACATGTTTATTTTAAATATCTGTCAAATTTTTAACTTGAAGTGGGGTTTTGGATGTAAATCCTTCTCCATACTCAACGCCTATGCATCGGCCCATTTCGCGCGACCTAGCTTCTAAAAAATTAAAAAAACCAAGACTTGAAATAGGCGTTTCCGGTTCTTTGCTTTCGGGATTGTAAAATTGACTGGAGAACGCTAAAATGCATTCCTTTTTCTTTTCATACCAAGGACTAATATCCATCACAATATCTGGGGTGGCATAGTAGTCTTGTATATAATGTAAAATTCGTTTGGGTCGCCAAGCCACTAAATTACCTGTAGTAATTTTTGATAATCCTGATAGAAAGCAAGCGTTGTGAACGAGCTCAGCAGCCCTGCTATGATCAATATGCCGGTCGTTTACAGCATTGGCTAAAACAAGTTCGGGTTGGTATTTGCGAATTAGCGCAATGATTTTTAATTGATTTTCATGATTATTTTCAAAAAATCCATCGGCTAGTCCTAAATTTTCTCGAGCATGAATTCCCAGAATTTTAGATGATTTTTGAGCTTCTAGATCTCTGAGGTCTGCCGAGCCTCTTGTTCCTAATTCTCCACGTGTAAGGTCTATTATGCCTACTTTTTTTCCCATTGCTATGTGGTGCAAGAGTGTTCCCGAACAGGATAGTTCTACATCGTCGGGATGGGCAGCAAATGCCAATATATCTAATTTGATAGCCATAATTAATCTTCTATTTCAAGTGAACGAATGATGTGTTCTATTTGATAATCCTCTACAGGATCGTAGGTGTCTTTTGTGTTTGATCCATAAAGTTTTGCGAAAGTTTGCCACATCAAAGCGCGCGTACTTCCGCGGTAGTGTTTTAGTATTTCATAGGTTGTTTTGCCTGTTTCGCGGTGCACGAGTTTCATTAACAATAATCCCTGGGTAACCGATAAATTTTCTAATTGCTTAGCAAAATCTTCTTTTAACGCTTTTTCATGCAGTTTTATGTATTTGTCTTTGGCCCGTTTTGTTTTTAATTGGTTTAAATTGTCCTCAATCATCTGGATTTTAAATGCTACTAACTTTGCATAAGGCAAGGTTTTTTTAACATTTCGAACCAAACGTAAATACTTTTTATAAGCATCGGGGTCTCTAAGGTCGCGTAAAATAACTTCATCAAAAGTGTAAACCGGAATAGTATCTCCATCTACTATTTCATATCTAACCAATCGTGTGCGCCTTTTGGTGGTGTCTTGTGCGTTAGCAAATTCAATGCTAATCAAGATATAAAGCAGTAATAAAAAATAATTGTGTTTCATTATTTATTTTGATTCATTAATGAAATATAGAATAAATGGGGTTCTAAAGGTTGGGTTATTTTTAGTCATTTAAGCAAGCAATAGTTATTCCAATGATTTTTTTTAGGTGTATTTTGGTTTACGAAGCTAATGACTAATTTCTTAATACTTATTTATTTTACCATAGAACTTACTTTTTATTTCATCAATCCTTCGGCTAGCCAATTGGCTAAGGCTTGCCGATTATTTGGAATTAATATGCGGCGCTGATCAAAATCATTTGTGATATTACCTACTTCAATATAAATGCTTAAGGGTAAAGTTTCGCGAAGCGAATATAAATTGCGGGCCTCAACTACACCGTTATAGCCACGGTCCTTTTGATGTGTATTGTATTTTTCTTTTATAGTTTCGAGTAAGTGTTCGGCAACTTTTTTGCCCGCCTCGCTTCCAATAAAATGGTAGAAAAATAAATCTATCTTTTTGTCTTCATTTCTGCTATCAATGTGAATTTCGATAAGTTTCTGCTTCGAGTTGCCCTCGTGTTCTTTGTATAATTTGTTTATTAAATCGGTGCGCTGCTTTAAGCGTTTTATCTGATTTAATGGTATAATGTCGCCTTCGCAAGTTACTTCATCGTGGTCGTGCTTAAGGTAAGTATCTTCTCTTATGCCATCGTTTTTATCAGAAACGATCATATATACTTTACCACTGTGCGAAATTAAGTTTCGTGCCAAACGAAGGGTAATATCGTAGGCATACTCATCTTCGCAAACCATGTTTCCATCTTTGATACAATTGGCTCCCGGATCAGGTCCCCCGTGCCCACTTATTAAATAAAATACTTGATTCTTTAATAGATTGTCCGTAACCTCTATTTCATCATTTTTGCCAAGCAATGCATATTTTGTATAATGGGGTACAAACTTTAATTTGTCTCCTTTAAGATAGTTTAAAGGAACCCAAATGTCACCCCCTTTACTCAGCGCCGTTTTTTTAAGACCTAACTTTATAAGCGTCTCGTTATATACTTGTATGCTTTTGGCTAAGCCATAATCATCAACTCCAACAGATTTACGAATGTTAATATCGCTGTAGGAATAAACACGTATTGGCATTTTGTATTTCTTTCCTTTTGATAAATTGGTTGATTGGTCATGATGATTAAACAAAAGGAAAGAATCTTTGTCGGGAGTAGTGAGTATAAATTTTTTGGCAAGAGTTTCTAAATCTATAGTTTCCAATGGACTATAATTATAGTAACTGAACGATTGACCAAAAAGTGGTAGCGATACCAATACACACATCAACCCTATGAACCTAAAATTATTGCCAACCATCTTTGCCTATAAGAGGCACAAATCTAAAGTTACCTAATTCTTTTTGGGTGATTATATTTTCAACAGATTTTTTAATTAGGATCATTTTCTGTTGCTTTAGGTCGCCAATTGGGATAATGGCCATGCCGCCGGGCTTAAGTTGTTCTAATAATTTGTCAGGTAATTTTGGTGCTGCGGCGGTTACGATTATTTTATCAAAAGGGGCGTGGTTGGCTAAACCTAATGTGCCATCGCTTAAAAATAATTTTACCGTTGGGCTAAATTCCATGAGTATTTTTTTGGCTTGTAAATGTAATTTTTCTATGCGTTCAATGGAATATACGTTTGCTCCCATAGTGGCTAAAATAGCAGCCTGATATCCCGAACCTGTTCCTATTTCTAATACCTTTTCGCCAGGTTTAATATCAAGGGCCTGTGTTTGGAATGCCACAGTAAAGGGCTGCGAAATAGTTTGATTTTCATCAATCGGCAAGGCAACATCATCGTATGCCCTTTCCTCAAAATCTTTTGAAAGAAATAAATGCCGCGGTATTTTAGCAAATGCATTCAATACCCTTTCATCGCTAATTTTAGAAGCAGCTAAATGATGTACAAGGTTGGTTCTACGGCCTTGATGCTTATAGGAATCTTTTCTAATGTTCAACTTTTAGTACACTTAATGATAATATTTTTTCGAGTAGTTCTAATAATGTCCGTTTTTCGTGGAATAATTGTCAGAAATATTCCGCAATATTATTAAAGTTGGATTAGTTGGTAAGAAAAACTTTTTACCAATTGTAAATCCAGGGCAACCTGATACGGTTTTAGCTGGAGATGCAACTAAAAATTGGGTGCTTTTGGGTGGTTTCGAAAGTGATATGGAAGGGCTACATGAATATGGGTCGCTTAATGAATTACTGATGCATTGTGATGCAGTGATTATTAATGATTTGATGCATGCCAATTTTTTAGAACTTCAACATATAATCCGCCATTGTAAGCATGTTTTTATCAATCAATCGTTCCCATTAAATGCCGATGAATTAGTTCTGCTCAATAATTTAGCCGAAGAGGCGGGTGTTGTTATTCAAATGGGCTTACAACATCGTTTCTCTGAATTATTTGTTTCGGTAAAGGATAAATCAATTATTCCTAGACTTATTGAAACAAATCATTTTTGCCAGTACAAACGTAAATCGACTCACCTTTCTATAATCTCCGATATTTTATTGGTAGATATAGATATGATAATGAATAAAGTTAATTCAAGTATAAAGCATATTTCGGCAACCGGAGTAGGAGTTATATTCAATGATCCTGATATCATAAATGTGCGTATCGAATTTCAAAACGCGTGTATAGCCAATATATCCGGTAGTAAAATAGCCATTAATGATATTCATAAAACCCGCTTTTACCAAAATGATAGTTACTATACGGTCGATTATTTAGCCAATACTTTAAAGCATTTTAACTCAACTGATGAGTCTTTTTGGGAAAACACAGATGAAAGCGAATGTTTGAATGGGAATGTAGAAACCTTTAAGTCTTTTGATCTTAAAAACGTAGCAATAGATGAACTCGATGCATTCTTTAATGCTATTAATCTAAAAATAAAATCACCGGCCTCACTATTTGACCACTTAGCCATTAAATTTGTAGCTGAAAAAATTTACGATCAGCTTGAAAGAAATTTCGTGGGAAAATGCGGTTAACACATAAATATTACCTTTTTTTAGTATTAATACTTGGATGGAGTTGTCAATCATTTGACAAAATAGAACCTATACCTGCTTATATTTATATATCTTCAATTAACCTATCGGTTAATACGGATGGATCTGAAGGAAGTAACGCACACGATATAAAAGATGCTTGGGTTTTTGCTAATGGCCAATTGATTGGAGTATTTGAATTGCCATGCATGGTTCCACTACTTAAAAAGGATTCTATTGTTATAACAGTATTTGCAGGCATAAAAGTAAATGGGCAAAGTAATAATCGCAAGTTTTATCCTTTTTATGACGTGTATACGGAATCCGTCTACCTAAAATCGGCCGAAATAGATACTCTAAGACCAGTGGTTAAATATAAATCAGGGGCTATCTTTCAATGGATAGAAGATTTTGAAGACCTTGCAGTTTCATTCGAAAAAACCGGAATAACCCGTACCGTTGATACTTTAAAAATAACAGGTTTGCCAACAGAGGTCTTTCAATATGGACAACTTGGCAATAGGTATTCAGGCAAAGTGGATTTTAGAGAAAAAAAAGGAACCTTTGAAAATAGCAGTATTGGAATTTATGATTTACCAAGGTTAAGTTCCGATATTTATTTTGAAGTACATTATAAGTCGGATGTCCCTATATCTTTTGGACTTTACCCCACAAGTGGAAGTTCATTAGATGTTGGTATTCCAGTTTATTATGGGTTTGCCTCACCCAAAGAATGGAAAAAAGCCTACATACGATTATCCGACGATGTTAATAGTGCTGCAAATGCAGGAAAAAAGTTTAGAATTTTCATCAATGCAGTCAATAAAGAGGATAGTTCTGCCGTTATATTAATTGATAATTTAAAATTACTTCATTTTTGAACCGGCTTCAATATAAAATACTATACATTATTACAGATGTAATTACAGCAGCATTCGCTTGGTTTGTTGTATTTGTATTTAGAAAAGTAAATTTAGAAGGACAGCTTATTTCATCAGTTTACGCAGATCATAAATTTTACTTAGGAGTTATTATCATCCCACTCTCTTGGGTTATACTTTATCGGATATATGGGTTATATCACAATATTCTTAAAAAATCTCGTTTAAAAGAGCTTTCAGAATTGTTTTTCCTCTCTGTTTTAGGTGTAATATTAATTTTCTTCACCATAATTCTCGATGATTATAGTGCAGGGTATAAGTCATATTACCAAACTGTTGGACTTTTATTTGTCGTACACTTTTTGTCTACAGCATTTTTTCGTGTAATTATCTCTACCTCTATTCATCGCAAAATTATTTCAGGCAAATTAGGATTCAATACGGTTATAATAGGAAGCAATGAAAAGGCTCTGCAGCTTTATAATGACCTGTCGATTGCTAACGAAAAGGAAGGGTATTATTTTAAAGGTTTTGTAACCGTTAATGGGGAAGATTCAGAATTGATGAGTTCAAAACTCACAAAATTAGGAAGCTTTAAGTCTTTACCCGAAATTATTGAAAGCTACAAAATCGAAGAGGTTATCATCGCAATAGAAACGGTGGAGAATGATAAAATAAATAAGATTTTAAATCTTTTGTCATTAAAACATGTAGCTATAAAAATAATACCTGATATCTATGATATATTATCTGGCTCAGTACGAATGAGCAATATATTAGGTGCTATACTTATAGAAGTAAACACTGAAATAATGCCCTATTGGCAAAAATCTGTAAAACGCGTTATTGATATTATTTTTTCGTTAACGATATTGTGTGTGTTTTTGCCTGTTTATATCATAATCGGAATAGTTGTGAAATTAACAAGTAAAGGCCCTGTTTTTTTTAGGCAATCTCGAATAGGAATAGATGGGATATCTTTTAAAATTATTAAATTCAGAACAATGCGTTTGGATGCTGAATTGGCAGGCCCTCAGCTTTCGAAAGAAGATGACCCTCGAATTACAAAATTTGGCCGCTTTCTTCGTAAATCACGAATGGATGAATTGCCGCAATTTATTAATGTATTAAAAGGCGATATGTCGGTGGTAGGACCAAGGCCTGAACGTCAATTTTTTATTGATCAAATTATTCAACGCGCACCACATTATGTACGATTACATAAAATAAAGCCCGGAATCACATCTTGGGGCCAAGTGAAATATGGTTATGCCGAAAATATTGACGAGATGCTTCAGCGCCTAAAGTTCGATTTACTTTACCTCGAAAATATGAACCTCGCCCTTGATTTTAAAATCGGGATATATACCTTGCTTATCATGATACAAGGCAGAGGAAAATAGTCTTATTTTTTACATGTTTCTAGCTTGGGTAAGCTGTAAATATTAACCAAAAAAACACCCCAAAAACTCGCTATATTTGCACTCTTTTTTTTGAATGGAAAACATACGCAATTTTTGCATTATAGCTCATATTGATCATGGTAAAAGTACACTGGCTGATCGGTTATTAGACTCTACAGGGACTATAACATCGCGTGAAAAACAAGCCCAGGTTTTGGACGATATGGATATTGAGCGGGAACGGGGTATAACCATTAAAAGCCATGCCATTCAAATGGATTATACGTTTGAAGGAAAAAAATATGTATTGAATTTAATTGATACCCCTGGCCATGTCGATTTTTCGTATGAAGTAAGTAGATCAATTGCGGCCTGCGAAGGTGCACTGCTTATAATTGACGCCTCACAAGGTATACAAGCACAAACCATTTCAAATCTTTATTTAGCCCTAAATA
>CANMPY010000026.1 GCA_947499775.1 Bacteroidota bacterium
TTTTATTACCAGAAAGAGCTTTATTTACTTCGAGAAAATAACCTTTTATTTAGGAGTTTTTCTATTATAGTGCTTGCTATCTGTGTGATTTTTGCGATAATAGCAGCCAAAAAAATTAATGGCAATACCATCAGTTTTATGCGTTGTATGTTTACTGGATTTATGGTTTCATTAATTAATGGGCTAGTAAATTTTATTTGTTATGTTGTGCTTTTTAACTCAAGTCGAAGCATTTTAATTAAACCAGAACAAATAGCAAAAGATCAGTTTATGCATAATGTAGAGATTCAGAAAGATACCACTATCAATATGGTTCAAGCCATGGAGAGCATACATCAACAATTTACACCTGGAGGATTTTTACTCCCAAATCTTTTTACTTCCTTAATATTTGGATTATTAATGTCCATATTTATTACGGCATTTGTTTACACTAGAACAGAAAGAACGCTATGACAGAAATTGAAAGCGAAATAATAAAGGTTGAAGCAAGTGATGCTGAACTTTTTTCTTTTTTAAGTAATTTAAATAATCATCAAAAAATAATGCCTTCACAAGTTACCGACTGGTGGAGCACAGATGATGAAGCAAAAATGAAATTACAGGGATTGGGTACATTGCATTTAAAAAAGGATATAAGCCGCGAAAATTCATACCTTAAAATTGTTCCCATAGGTGCTGCTCCTGTAGATTTATATATCGAATGGCATATTTTTAAAGAAGACCAAACCTGTAAGGCACAGGTTATATTTTTTGCCCAACTCAATGTATTTATGAAAATGGTGGCCGAAAAGCCATTAAAAAACCTTGCTAATTTTATGGCAAACAAATTAAATGACGCTATAAAAGACATCTAAATCTGCAATGTTACGAATCTTGAGATTGGCATGGGCTATTTGGTTTTTACTACTCTTTGTAACCGGTTTAGCTATACTTTATGTCCCGTTTCTAATACTGTTATCTAAAAAAAAATGGTATCCTTTGGCACATAGTTTGCGAAAATTTTGGGCCATATGTATCCTTTATCCGAGTGGATTATTCCCAATTGTATATTTCGAAGAAAAACCAGATAAAAATAAAACGTATATCTTCTGTTCAAATCATTTTTCATACCTCGATATTATACTCACAAATTTATGTATCCCTAACTATTTTAACTTTATGGCAAAGGATGAGTTATCGAAAATACCAATGTTCGGTATTTTCTTTAAAACGATTGACATTTCTGTGAATAGACAAAATAATAAATTATCGCACAATGCCTTTATGATGGCTGCCGAGCGCTTAAAAGAGGGGGCAAGCGTAATGATTTTCCCAGAGGGAGGCATTCATAAAAATGTTCCTCCTATGGCTAAATTTAAAGCCGGTGCATTTAAGCTAGCTATCGAAAATCAAATTCCTATCATTCCTGTTACATTAATCGATAATTGGAAACGAATGCCTGGTGGAGGATTTGAAAATGGATTGGTTCCTGGAAGAATGAGAATTGTGGTTCATCGTGCGGTCGATACTGTTGGTCTAAATATTGAGAACAAGGATGCCCTAAAAGACCAAGTATTTCGTACTATTGATGAAGAGTTTAAAAAATGGAATAGTTGAAATTTGCATTAAGTAAAGAAGTAATCGTAAAGCACATTAAAAAAAGGAATGGAAATAACCACTAAAAAAATTGATGAACTAGCCCATTTGGCCCGTTTGGAATTTAATGAGAATGAAAAAATAAAAATTAAAGCAGATTTACAACGCATTGTAGGCTTTTTTGATAAATTATCCGAGGTTGATACCGATGGGGTAGAACCTTTAATTTATATGAGTGATAGAACGAATAACTTGAGACCGGATAATATTGAAGAAAAAATTACTAAGAAAGAGGCTTTGAAAAACGCCCCGAGTAAGGATTCTGATTATTTTAAAGTGTCTAAATTTATTAAGAAGTAAATGGATATATAGGGGATTGGTTAATAGGGTATATTCTATACCAATTATTGTGTAAACCTTAAAACAAAACTACAATACAAGAATGTCAGCCATAATACAACTTCATGATATAGAGAAAACGTATGTAATGGGCAATCAAAAAGTATATGCCCTGCAAAATTTATTTTGTGATATAAACCGAGGTGAATATGTAGCGCTAATGGGACCTTCGGGTAGTGGCAAATCTACATTAATGAATATTATCGGCTGCCTCGATTCGCCAACTTCAGGAATTTATTGTTTAAATGGTACAGAGGTTAATAAAATGAATGATAATGCATTGGCCGAAATACGAAATAAAGAAATTGGATTTGTATTCCAAACCTTTAATCTTTTACCTCGCATGAATGCACTTGATAATGTGGCCTTGCCCTTAATATACGCAGGTATTGCCAAAAAGGAAAGAACCGAAAGAGCCAAAGAAGCTTTAATTTCGGTAGGGTTAAGCGATAGAATGCATCACCGACCTAATGAACTTTCAGGTGGCCAACGTCAAAGGGTTGCTATTGCCAGAGCCCTGGTTAATAAGCCCTCCATACTTTTAGCCGATGAGCCAACAGGAAACCTTGACAGTAAAAGCTCGAGCGAAATTTTAGATCTATTTGATATAATTCATGCCCTTGGAAATACAATTGTAATGGTTACGCATGAGGAAGACGTGGCACGACGATCAAAACGTATTGTAAGGATGATTGATGGTAAAATTGATTTGGGATTGAGTCCTAATTTAAATCAATAAAAGATTACATCATTTAACCATAATTTTTTTTTGGCAAAAAAGTGCCGCTTAATTTCTTTTTGAATAAGTGTAATACGCGTCAGGTACTTAAATCCAATATTGAATTAAGCCTTTAATTCCGAACAGAAAAATACTCCAAATTGCTACCGAAGTGAGCTGTAAGCGAATTACGCGTTTTTTGTTGCTTTCGAATAAGCTCGCAAGTATTGAGCCCAAAGGAATCCCAAGAATTAATGGCGTTAAAAAGGCTATACCTATTAATCCATACCCTTGTTTGATGCTAATAAATCGCTTCAGATTTTTATAACGTATTTTGAATAAATTGAATTTTTTGAAAAATTTTGAAATTAAAGTTCCAAAAAATGTAAAAACGACAACACCCAAGCTTCCACCAACAAATACAATTATCATATCGGTTAACCAAAAGCGCGACGATTGGGATAAAAATGTAATGATAACAAGAATATACTTGACCGATGAAATCAAAATCCACACTGCCGTTTCCAAAAAATTTCCCATTCAATTAAAGTAGGCGAAAATAATGCCAAATTAGTTGAATCAGACAATAAAAATATCTTTCCGAATTGGCAATGAAATGTGTGACATTCTGTCACCAATTATAATTATCTTTGCACCATTATCATGGAATCTATCCTACTGGAAAAACACTATAAACCGATCGTAACTAAAGTAAAAAACCTGTATATAGAAAGTTATGGGTGTGCCATGAATTTTGCTGATAGTGAAGTTGTTGCCTCTATTCTTACTCAAAATGGATACGTAACCACTACAATTGAAGAAGATGCTGATGTGATATTAATAAATACATGCAGCATTCGTGAAAATGCGGAGCAACGCATCAAACACCGTTTAATCCATTTAAGAGCAAATAAAAAAAGAAACAATGAATTGGTAATTGGTATCTTAGGATGTATGGCCGAAAGGCTTAAGAAAAGTTTATTGGAGGACGAAAAGTTAGTTGATATTGTGGCGGGACCTGATTCGTATCGTGATTTACCAAAGTTGCTTAGCGAAGTGGAAGATGGAAACAAATCTATTAATGTACTGCTGTCGTTAGAAGAAACCTACGCCGAAATTAGTCCTACGCGATTAAATAGCAATGGTGTAACCGCATTTGTTAGCATTATGCGAGGATGTGATAATATGTGTAGCTTTTGTGTTGTTCCATTTACGAGAGGCCGTGAACGAAGCCGCGATGCCGAAAGTATTTTGAATGAAGTTAAAGAGCTGTCGACTTTAGGCTATAAAGAAGTTACCCTCTTAGGGCAAAATGTTGACAGTTATTTGTGGTTCGGCGGTGGGCCCAAAAAAGAATTTAATAAGCTCACCAATGAAGAGCAAGCGCAGAGCATAAATTTCGCCAAACTATTAGAAATGGTGGCCTTGATAGATTCAAATATGCGTATTCGTTTTAGCACCTCACATCCTAAAGATATTACAGATGATGTGCTGTTTACCATGGCTAAATATGCTAATATCTGTAAGTATGTTCATCTTCCAGCACAAAGTGGCAACAGTAGAATATTAGAACTCATGAACCGAAACTATACACGCGAATGGTATATGAGTAAAGTAAACCGAATACGAGAAATTATGCCTAATTGCGGAATTTCATGCGATATCATCTCTGGCTTTTGTACCGAAACAGAAGAGGATCATTCCGATACCCTTTCATTAATAGACTTAGCACAATTTGATTTTTCGTATATGTATAATTACAGTGAGAGGCCTGGAACTTTGGCAGCACGTAAATATGCCGACGATGTAAGCGATGAGGTTAAAGGAAGGCGTTTGACCGAAATAATTCAGATTCAAAATTCGGTTTCTAAACTAAAAAATGCGAATAGGGTAGGTCAAATTTACCGTGTGTTGATAGAAGGAAATTCAAAGAAAAGTGATTTGGACCTTAAAGGACGGAGCGATCAAAATATGGTGGTTATTTTTCCAAAAGAGAATTATAAACCAGGCCAATATGTCGATGTGGTTATTGAGCGAAGTACCACAACCACTTTAGTAGGCAAAGCCTTAAATTTAGTATTATCCTTATAAAGTAAAAGCCCATGAATATTCAAGCTATAAAACTGAGATTTGGTATAACTGGAAATTCACCTCGAATTAATTATGCTCTTGAAACCGCAATGAAGGTTGCTCCAACCGACATTTCCGTGTCCATTCAAGGCGAAAGTGGGGTAGGAAAAGAATCGTTTTCGAAAATTATTCATCAGTTAAGTAACAGAAAGCACGGCCCATTTATTTCGATAAATTGTGGCGCTATACCAGAAGGCACCATTAATTCTGAACTTTTTGGTCACGAGAAAGGTTCGTTTACAGGTGCAAATGAAAGCCGAAAAGGGTATTTTGAAACCGTAAATGGAGGAACGATTTTTTTGGATGAAGTTGGAGAATTGCCTTTCGAAACGCAAGCTAGACTTTTACGAATTTTGGAAAATGGAGAATTCATTCGTGTGGGGTCATCCAAGGTTCAAAAAACAGATGTGAGGGTTGTTACGGCTACCAATAAAGATTTGCTAGCACTTAGCTATAAAGGTAAATTTAGAGAGGATTTGTATTACCGACTTAGCACATTGCCAATTAGCGTACCGGCATTGCGCGAAAGACCTTCGGATATTTCCATATTATTTAAAAAATTTGCAGCCGATTTTGGCGAAAAGTATCACATTCGCGATCTGGAATTAACTCCTGACGCCGAAACGATTCTAATAAACTACAAATGGCCAGGAAATATAAGACAATTAAAAAATATTGTTGAACAAATGTCGGTTCTTGAGCAAGACAGAATCGTGAATGAATCGATTATCTTAAAATATATTCCTAAAGACAAAACATCTCAACAACTCATGGTGACATCCGATACCAGAAATGAAGGATTAAATGAGCGCGAAATTTTTTACAAGGTTTTATATGATCTCAAAAAGGATATGAACGATTTAAAAGGAATTGTTTTAGGACTTCTTGAGAATCAACATACTAATAATCCTGATTTCGTAGAATCGAATAAGGCAGCACTTACGCGTATTTTGCCAGCAGTTGACGATCATAACATCAATGTATCAAAAGATAGGATTATTAGGCCAACAGAAGTTCCATTTTACAATGACGATGAATTGATTCAGAATTCACAGGTCGAAACAACACTTTCACTTTCTTCTGACGAAAACTTAAGTTTAAATGCTAAAGAAGAAGAAATGATAAAAAAGGCCCTTACCAAAAATAATGGGCGAAGAAAACGTGCTGCTCACGAACTTGGTATTTCGGAACGAACCTTGTATAGAAAAATTAAAGAATTTGGAATTGATTAATATAAATTTAATAAAAAATACCTGGATTTACGGTTTGTTAATCACCACTAGCCTTATTTTATCAGGATGCTATAGCTTTCAGGGGGCGTCTATCCCGCCTGATGTTACTAGCTATTCGGTGGGATTTTTCGAAAACAATACCCCAATGGTTAATCCAAAACTTAGCCAGATAATTACTGAAAAACTGAAGGATAAAATGAACACCACTCGTCTTAATTTTGCGAGAGAAAAAGGTGATTTTAGTTTTAAGGGTTCCATTATTGGATATGCTATAATCCCAATTGCAGTAAAAGAAAATGCAACCGCAACTCAAAATAGATTGACAATCACCCTTTCCATAAAATTTGAATGCATAAAGCATCCAAAGAATAATTTTGAACAAACCTTTAGTAATTTTCAAGATTTTGATGCCAACAAAAATTTCTCTAGTCTTGAAAATAATTTAGTAAGTGAAATAACCGATCAATTGATTCAGGAAATTTTTAATAAAGCAGCGGTAAATTGGTAAATAAGTGGACAGCCTAAACGAGTATATCAGCAAGCCTTTAAGTATGGGTAGGCAAAGCGCCGATGAATTAGAGTTGCTACGCGAAAAATATCCTTATTTTCAAGCGCTACATATACTAATTGCAAAATGCCATAAAAATCAAAATACGTTTGGATACAATAAAAATTTAAAGATTGCTTCGCTATATGCTGGCGATCGCAAAATTTTATTCGATTATATTAATTATGAAGGTGAAAAAATAGAGCTAGCTGCTCAAGAAGAAAGTATAGCGCAAGCCGAAGAACTTCATGAAATAGTCCAAATTGAATCTATCGAAGCAGATGCCACCGTATTACTCGATGAGGTAATTGTGGACCAACAAATAATTCCGTTAGTAGAAATACACTTACCTAAAAAACCACCAATTTTTGAGGTAGTTGATAGAAGTCGAAACGATAAGGAGCGAGAGCGAGTTGCTGCTGATAATGCACCTTTAGCCGAATCAAATAGGGAGGAAATAAAAATTGAAAGTGTAGTAGAGGATTCAACAGACAAAGAGTTTATTGAGGATTTGCCAATTTCTTTGCAAGAATCGATTGAAATGAAAGAAGTAGTCTTTACTGAATCCGATTCAGCCAATGACCATGTGCATGTAGAACTGAAAATGGAGGATGATGAAACGATTGCCAATCCCAAAACAGAAGAAATTGAGATTGGTGATGAGCCGCAATTAGAAATACAGGAAAACTTAATTGAGGATTTAGAGCTAACTACCGAAACTGATTTACCTGAAATAAGTGAAAATGCAGTTTCTCAAGAAAATTTAGAATTAATTGATATTGAAATTACCCCTGAAGAATTAGATTTTAATAGTTGGTTAGATAATTTCACTTTAGAAACACCACCATTCCTTTCAACATCACAAAAAGTAAATTCGATTGAAAATAGGAATGCTGCGGCAAAAGAAAATGACGAGGCGGAAACGCTCCTAAATAAATACTTTAATGAATATACTGAGCGTGATGAAACCACCGATCCTTTAGAAATCGACGAAGAATTGGAGGAATTGGTAGCTCTGGATCATCCTGCGGTATTGGCTGAAATAGCCTATGACATTCAGGCGTTTGTAAATGTTCCTCAAAGCAACATCGAAAACGAAGCCCTAACATCAATTAATGCTCAACTCCAAATTGATGATTTATTAGATAGATTTATAAATAAAGATCCAAAAATATCAAGGCCAAAAGCTGAATTTTATAATCCAGATAATATGGCCCGAAAAAGTGAGGAATTAAATAGTGAGGTTGTGAGTGAAACATTGGCCACACTTTTTTACAAGCAAGGGCACCTTCATCAATCCCTTGGAATTTACGAAAAATTAATATTGCAAAATCCATATAAAAAGGAGATTTTTGCGACTCAAATTAATAAAATCAAACAAGAACTAATCAACCGACTATAATTATGTTTACATTAATAACCTGGCTTACCATAATCGCATGCTTACTTTTAATAGGAATCGTCCTTATCCAAAATCCTAAAGGTGGTGGATTGGCTGCAAATTTTTCATCTGCTAATCAAATATTAGGGGTTAATAAAACAACCGAAGGGGTTGAAAAAATTACATGGATACTCGCTATTTCCTTATTGGTACTTTCAATGGTTGGTCCGTTTTTTATATCAGGTAGCGAACGAGCAGGCAAAGAATCTATGATGAAAGCGAATATTGAAAATGCAGCACCATCACAATCAGTTCCTGCCCCTGCAGGAAATATACCTGCGCCAGTAAAATAAACACACTTTTGTAACCGTATATGAGCCTCGCTTCGGCGGGGCTTTTTTGTTTTAAAAAAAAATTATATTTGCCGTTTATAAAATAAAATACTTCAGACCAAGTCTGAAATTGTAAATGGAACAACCCTTAATATTAATTACTAACGACGACGGGATAACGGCTCCAGGTATTGCCGCATTAGTCTTAAGTATGAAATCTCTAGGGAAAGTAATTGTTGTAGCGCCTGATAGCCCGCAAAGCGGTATGGGACATGCTATTACAATGAATCACCCACTTAGGCTCGAAAAAGTTTCCATATTTGATGGTGTAGAGGCATATCAATGTAGTGGTACTCCGGCTGATTGTGTAAAATTGGCTGTAGATAAGGTTATGCATCGCCGACCTGATTTGTTGGTATCGGGCATCAATCATGGTTCCAATTCATCTATCAATGTAATTTATAGTGGCACTATGAGTGCGGCTGTTGAAGGAGCAATTGAAGGTATTGCCGCCATTGGAATTTCGGTTAACGATTATAACTTTGATGCTGATTTTACGGCAGCTATGCATTATGCTAAATTAATAGCCACTAAAGTATTGGAAAATGGATTGCCCGTTGGCACACTTTTAAATGTAAATTTACCTAAAGGCGTACTTTCCGAAATTAAAGGATTGAAGATTTGTAGGCAAGCAAAAGCCAAATGGGTAGAAGAGTTTGATGAACGAACCGATCCACATAATAGAAAATATTATTGGCTGAGCGGAAAATTTATAAATAATGATAAAGGAGATGATACCGATGAATGGGCTATCGAAAATGGTTTTGTATCAGTAGTCCCAACACAGTTTGATCTTACGGCACATCATGCCATTGCAACCCTTAATACCTGGAACTTTTGATACAAAAATTAGACAAACATTGGATAGGATTTATCATTGGATTATTAATACCCATGATAATATTATTGGTAATTTATTTCGAAGAAAATATTATCGATTCGTTTATGACTTTCCTCTTCGATTTATTTAATCATAGGCTGCTTTCCGCTTTTATTCGAATAGGCCTAATTGGTAATCTTGCCATATTTTTATTAACGTTTAATACGGGATTTACAAAATTGCCACGTGGAATATTAATGTCAACCATCATTTATGGATTGTTTATTGTTTATCAGTTCATTTGGTAAGGTTAAAATAAAATCGACCTATTACACTACTCAATATTCTAATTTATTAGGCCACCCGATGATTAGGATAAAATATAACAGATTTTGAAATATTATATAATTTGTGGCGAAGTGTCGGGCGATTTGCATGGTGCCAATCTGATGAAATCCATTAAGCGCCTCGACCCCAAAGCTGAATTTAGAGTTTGGGGAGGCGATAAGATGCATGCTGAAGGAGCCGTTATGGTAAGCCATATAAAGGCTAGGGCCTTTATGGGCTTTGTTGAGGTTTTATCAAACCTTTTCAAAATATTCCAATTTATTAGCCTTGCCAAAAAGGATATTAGCCAATATAATCCCGATCGTTTAATTTTTATCGACTATCCTGGCTTTAATTTAAGAATAGCCGAATGGGCAAAAAAACAAGGGTTTACAACCCATTACTACATTTCACCAAAGGTGTGGGCTTGGAACACAAAACGAGCCCTAAAGCTTAAAAAATCTGTAGATTTTCTTTACGCCATTCTTCCTTTTGAAGTTGATTTTTATAAGCAATTTGATTATAAAGTGTATTATGTTGGAAATCCATTGATGGATGCAATAGAGGGTCACATAACCAATTTAAACTTTCTTGAGAAATACCAATTGGGCGCAAAACCTATAATTGCCTTATTGCCGGGGAGCCGCAAACAAGAAATTGAAACCATCTTACCCCTGATGTTAGAGGCAATTGAACCGTATAAAACTAACTACACCATCGTATTAGCTGCAGCTCCTAATTTTGATACTGCCTATTTTAAGACATTTAGCCACTTTTCGGATATACATTTAATAGCGGATGACACCTATAATTTATTAAAACATAGCATGGCGGCTTTGGTTACATCGGGAACGGCCACGTTGGAAACTGCGCTCCTAAATGTGCCGCAAGTGGTGTGTTATAAAACGAGTTTCTTGAATTACACAATTGCCAAATTAGTGATTAAATTAAAATTTATTTCCTTAGTAAATTTAATTGCAGATACGAAAATTGTAAGTGAACGCATTCAAAATGAACTTACTGTAAGTAATATTAGAAACGATTTGGACAAACTATTTGCTGAACCCGACAGGGCAAATATGATAAATGCGTATGCTAAATTAAGTAAATTGGTAGGCCATGCAGGTGCTTCTGATCGAGTAGCAGAATTTATTGTAAATGAACCAAAAGGATAATAATACCAAATACATCTCAGCCTTGTTTGCTCAATAATGGCAGTAGCCTTAAAGAAAAGTTTGCCGGTTAAATAATATCTGCAAAGCAGCATGCGAATAGTCTGTGCTAAAATTAACTAGACTTTAG
Source organism: Bacteroidota bacterium (assembly GCA_947499775.1). GTDB lineage: Bacteria > Bacteroidota > Bacteroidia > NS11-12g > UBA9320 > JABWCE01. The sequence continues at coordinate 10,827 of CANMPY010000026.1, forward strand.
TTAATAACCCCCTCCAAAAATATTTTACCTTTGCCAAAATGAATACTAGAACCAACTGGACTCTAAGCGAAGTACAAGAAATTTATGACACACCTTTACTTGATTTAATTTATCAAGCAGCTAATGTACACCGCCAAAATAAAGCATATGCAGAAGTGCAAATCAGCAGTTTAATTTCTATAAAAACAGGCGGATGCAAAGAAGATTGTTCGTATTGCCCTCAAGCCGCTCGATACCATACCGACATCGAAGTTGAACCCTTAATGACGGTTGAAAAAGTAAAAGCGCGAGCCGAAATAGCAAAAGCTAACGGCGCTTCACGTCTATGTATGGGCGCAGCGTGGCGCGAAGTTAGAGACAACAAAGATTTTGACCGTGTGCTCGAAATGGTTTCGGAGGTAAATGATATGGGATTGGAAGTATGCTGTACGTTAGGCATGCTTACTTACGAACAAGCCGAAAAATTAAAAGCAGCAGGATGTTTCGCCTATAATCACAACATTGATACTTCAGCCGAGAACTATGAAAACATTATCACCACACGAACGTTTGACGATAGAATAAATACCTTAAATCATGTTCGAAAGGCAAAATTAAGCGTATGCTGCGGAGGTATAGTTGGATTAGGTGAAACGGATGAGGATAGAATAAAAATGCTTCATACCCTATGTACCATGGAAGTACATCCCGATTCGGTTCCCATCAATGCATTGGTGCCTATTGAAGGAACACCTTTGGAAGATAATAAGAAAGTTGAAATTGATGAAATGCTTCGCATGATAGCTACAGCACGCATACTTATGCCAAAAAGTGTAGTACGCTTATCGGCAGGAAGAAATGAAATGAGTGTTGCTGAACAAGCCCTATGTTTTATGGCTGGAGCAAATTCTATTTTTGCAGGTGAAAAATTGTTAACCACGCCAAACCCTGATTTTGATGCAGATATGCAAATGTTTAAAAGGCTTGGGTTAACCGCACGTAAGGCATTTAAAGAACCTGT
>CANMPY010000027.1 GCA_947499775.1 Bacteroidota bacterium
CTGAAGAAGTAAAAGTGGGTTCCTGTTTTTATTTGGATGTAAAGGCTGTTCTAAAAATTAATCTCAATGAGGAGAAGCCAACTTTAATAAATTCGATCGATTACGAACAAGTGTATTCCGTTATTAAACTTGTGTTTGATAAGCGTGAAGCCTTAATAGAAACGGTTGCCTTAAATATTTATAACGCTCTTAAAGTTAAGTTTCCGCAAGTTAAACATTGGGCCATAAGCATAAAAAAACAAAATCCATTGGGGGTGTCTAATTTTAATCCAAAGTTTTTGATTGAAGAGTAACGCATAATATTATAGGAAATGGTGTCGAATTGGCACGTTAATAAATTTGGAATAACCTTTGAACTATCGTGCCTAAAACACTTTAATTTTGAACTCTAATATATAAAAAAATGGCAAAACAATTCACAGACAGTAATTTTGAGACAGAAGTATTAAAATCAGATAAACCCGTATTGGTAGATTTTTGGGCTGAATGGTGCGGCCCATGTCGTATGTTAACCCCAGTAATAGATGAATTGTACACCGAAATGGATGGCAAAGCTGTGATAGGAAAGCTCAATGTAGATGAAAATCCTGAGGTTGCGGCCACGTATGGCGTTAGAAGTATTCCAACACTTTTAATTTTTAAAAATGGCGAATTAGTGGATAAGCAAGTTGGCGTGGTGCCAAAATCTGAATTAGTTAAAAAAATCGAAGCACAAATGTCATAAACAAGCGTAAATAAATACGTTTGACAGGTTAATTTCATCGCGTTGATTCATAACGACGACTTATTAAAGCCAGGAAATTTGGAATTGCTTGCTCGGCAGGTGGTAGAGGGATTTATTACAGGTCTGCATAAAAGTCCATTTCATGGGTTTTCTGTTGAGTTTGCCGAGCATCGCATTTACAATGTTGGCGATTCGGTTAAAAACATAGATTGGAAACTTTTTGCGCGAAGCGATAAGATGTTTACCAAGCGATATGAGGAAGAAACTAACCTAAGGTGTCAGTTAGTTATTGATACGTCGTCGTCCATGTACTATCCCGAAAAAGGATGGAATAAGTTAAAATTTTCTGCTTTAGCCGCGGCCTCAATTATGAATCTTTTGCGTAAGCAACGCGACGCAGTTGGATTAACATTTTTTTCGGATGGCATAAACTTAAGTACCGAAATGAAGTCGGCCGAAAGCCATCATCGTATGCTTATTGCTCAATTAGAAAATCAGTTACAATCGCAAACTTTAAAAAAATCGAGTACAATAATTCCTGTTCTACACGAAATAGCAGAAAAATTACATAAGCGCAGTTTGGTTATTGTTTTTAGCGATATGCTTGAATCGGTAGGCTCATCGGATGATTTATTTGCTGCTTTGCAACACCTAAAGTTTAATAAACATGAAGTGGTATTGTTTCACACCTTAGACCATTCGTGTGAAATAGAATTTAATTTTGATAATCGTCCCTATGTTTTTGAAGATATAGAAACGGGCGAAAAACTAAAACTCTTTCCATCGGATGTTAAAGAAAGTTATGTAAGAGAAACGGCTTCTTTTATTGAAGAATTAAGCAGCAAGTGCCGTCAATATAAAATTGATTTTACACCTGCCGATGTTGCCTTACCTATGAATCAAATTTTACTACCTTTTTTAGTTAAAAGGCAAAAAATGAGAGGGTAGCTGAGGGAGGGCATTTGACTTTTGGTTATAAGAGTTTGATGTAGGTGATGTTCTAATAAACACTACACAAGGCAGAATAATGTAAATATCTGCTAGAATAATTGTTATACTTTAGCTGTTTCTATTTAGTGATTCGAAATGAGTTTATTGAATAAAAGCAAATTTCACTTAAATAATATAAAAATACTGCTGAAAGAATTTAGGTTTCAGAGCACCTTATTTAATGTATATCAGATATTAAAAACGTGCTGGGTTATCCTACTTTTTAATTTGATAGGATTTTTGATGCTGGCTCAATTCCAGCAAGGGCAAGATATTCTTCGAACCTTAGGGTTTCAATCGGATGGCAACCCAAATAATATTCAACATACGCTCATGGTATGTGTTATGTTGGTTTACTGGGGTTGGCAAAATTGGCGATCGGCACGAATTATTACACATTTTAAAGACTTCAACTTTTCTGAATTATATAAGTCTTATACCGTTAGGACCTTAGTAATAATACCACGTCTCCTATCATTGCTCCCATTTTTAATCATTTCCTACGGTACAATTATTGCAAATGGAGGGTTGGTTCCTTTGGTAGCTCTATACTTGAATTTAGGAATGGGGCTCTATATATTTCTCTTATATCGCCGAATATTAATTGTGTACTTAAAAACAAAGAATTTGCCTTTCTCATTTTTGCTGCATTATATTCCTGTAAAAAACGATGCCTATCCACCTTCCTATTTAATTAAGAAACAGAAATGGTGGATTGGCCAACGGATTATTCTTTTGATTACACTGTTTTTAATAATTATTTTATATCCTATACGTTTTTCTCAATATGTTGGTGCTTGCGGATTAGTCATAATGGCCATTAGTTGTTGGCTTGCATTTTTTGGTTTATTTTCATTATTCGAAAATCGCTATAAAGTGCCATTTGCCTTTCTTTTTTTCTTGAGTTGGTTGGGGTTTAGTTTTTTTAATAACAATCATGATATTAGAGTATTGGATGTAGGCCCGCCTGATAAAAGACCCTTCTTAGATACCTACATCAATCAATGGCTGCAAACTAAAGGTGCACAAGATGACACTGTGTCGGTTTATCTGGTGGCGTGCGAAGGAGGGGGCATACGCGCTGCGTATTGGTCTAATGAGGTTTTGAGTGAATTGTCGCAAGGTGATCCTAATTTTAAAGGTAATGTATTGGCCTATAGTGGAGTTTCTGGGGGTGCATTGGGTGCTGTGGCCTTTAATTTATCATCTAAATGTTCGGATAATCCACAAGTTGGAAGAGAGATAGTTAGGGATTTTTTAAAAAATGATTTTCTTTCACCAATCATGGGGTACGCTTTGTTTCCAGATGCTTTTCAGCGATTTTTACCTTTCCCAATTAAGCAATTTGATAGAGCAGCTATTCTTGAAAAAACCTGGGAATCAAGTTGGGAGAAAAGTTGTAAGGATCATCCGGATTTATTTAAAAAAGGGTATTTGGAAAATGATTTTAGCGACACGAATAATCAAGGGCCTTTAGTTTTTATGAACGCCACACATATCGAAACCGGGAAACGGGTATTGGTTAGTCCTGTTAAATTTGGGGATCAGCAATTTTATGAAGCCACAGATATTTTAAGAATAATAAATAAGGATATTCCGTTAAGCACATCGGTATTGCTAAGTGCTCGATTTCCATACCTCACGCCGGCTGGTCTAATTTATGACAAAGACGATAAGAAATGGGGGCATGTTGGCGATGGAGGGTATTATGAAAATTTAGGTATCTCTACGCTTCTTGAAGTTTATATTAGGCTCAGGACGATTGCTGATATTAAGAATATTCCAATAAAAGTGTCTTTTGTTTTTATCCGAAATACTAAAGACTTTAGTACCACTGAACCACTTGGCGGCTTATACGAAGTATTGGCTCCCGTTGAGGCCTATTTAAATGTTTGGTACAAAAGTGGAGGATATAGTATGAATATGATTAAAAATACGTCTTTGCGCAATAAGGACAAAATACTAAATTTTACATTGCCTCGTTTTGAAAATGATATTATTCCATTAGGGTGGAGCTTGTCGAAACAAGCCATTGATATAATTGACAAGCAAGTAAAAAAGGTAGTAGAGATAGAACTAAAAAAGAATTAAACCCATGAAAATTAAAAAATGTATCATTTATGCACTTTGTCTAACCATATTAGGAATAACTGAATGGGGATGCCGAGCAAAATCATGCCCTGCGTATGGAGATGATACCCCTAAACGGAGTTCAATTTTTAAATTAAAAAAGAAGAATAAAGCAAAAGGAGGGTTGTTTACCAAGAAGCAAAGCCGGTTTTAATGGATTGTCTATCAAAATAAGCCTGTCTACTAAATTAAGCGAAACGTAAAAATTGCGTTAAGCCGATTTAATTCCAACAAAAATGGCTGTATATTTGTTACAAGAATTATAATACTAATTAAAGAGGAGAATGGAAGCAAAATTTTCGCCAAATGTTAAAGAAGTTATTCAATTTAGCCGTGAAGAGGCTATTAGATTAGGACATGGATATATTGGCACCGAACATATATTACTTGGCATATTAAGGTTAGGTGAGGGCAAAGCATTAATTCACTTAAGGGCTTTGGGAGTTGATTTTTTAAGGCTTAAAAAAAGTGTGGAAGACAATATTCGAGATACCGCTACACGGCCTAATAATTTGGGGAACATCCCTTTGACAAAACAAGCCGAAAAAGCATTAAAAGTAACTTACCTTGAAGCCAAAATATTTAAATCTGATATTATTGGCACCGAGCATTTATTGTTATCCATATTGCGAGATGAGGATAATATTGCATCTCAAATACTAACTCAGTTTGGTGTAAATTATGACATTTTCAAACATGCTATAGAAGAAAATCTGACAGAATTGCCACCTGCCGATCAAGATTTACACGAAATTCGAGATGAGTTTCCACATGATTCCACTGAGGATATGTTTGCCGAGCGAAAGGCTAACGATCCAAAGAAAGTAAATCCAAAAAGTAAAACACCAGTGCTTGATAATTTTGGTAGAGATTTGACCAAATTAGCTGAAGAGGATAAATTAGATCCAATTATTGGGCGCGAAAAAGAAATAGAACGGGTTTCTCAAATTTTATCGAGACGCAAAAAAAATAACCCCGTATTGATAGGAGAACCTGGCGTTGGTAAAACTGCCATAGCTGAGGGTCTGGCATTGCGTATTGTGCAACGAAAAGTTTCAAGAATATTATTCGACAAGCGAGTTGTAACCTTAGATTTAGCTTCATTAGTGGCAGGTACAAAATACCGAGGACAATTTGAGGAGCGCATGAAAGCGGTTATGAATGAATTAGAGAAATCGCGTGATGTAATTCTATTTATTGATGAAATTCATACCATTGTTGGAGCAGGAGGAGCTTCTGGTTCATTAGATGCCTCTAATATGTTCAAACCGGCATTAGCAAGAGGTGAAATTCAATGTATTGGAGCAACCACACTTGACGAATATAGGCAGTATATTGAAAAAGATGGCGCTTTAGAACGTCGCTTTCAATCGGTATTGGTTGAGCCGGCTTCGCCCGAAGAAACGTATCAAATATTGCAGAATATTAAAGATAAATATGAAGACCACCATTCTGTAGCCTATACCGATAAGGCATTGGATGCAGCAGTAAAGTTAAGTGTTCGATTTATTAGCGATAGGCATTTACCCGACAAAGCCATTGATGTAATGGACGAAGCAGGCGCACGTGTACATCTGAGTAATATTGTGGTTCCAAATGATATTATTGAACTCGAAAAAAAGATTGAAGAAATTAAGGAAGAAAAAAATAGGGTTGTAAAAAGCCAGCGTTATGAGGAAGCTGCACGATTACGAGATAAAGAAAAATCATTGCTCGAGCAATTAGATATTGCAAAAGCCCATTGGGAAGAAGAAACAAAACTAAATAAGTATGTTGTAAATGAAGATCATATTGCGGAGGTAATTGCAATGATGACTGGAGTACCTACTAAACGAATTGCTCAAAATGAAGGTACTAAATTATTGACGATGTCTGATGATATTAAATCTCAGGTTATTGGTCAAGATCAGGCTGTTATAAAATTATCAAAAGCAATTCAACGCACCCGTGCTGGGCTAAAAGACCCTAATCGCCCTATAGGATCATTTATTTTTCTAGGCCCTACAGGAGTTGGAAAAACAGAATTGGCCAAAGCTTTATCACGCTACCTTTTTGATTCAGTTGATTCACTCATTAGGGTTGATATGAGCGAGTTTATGGAGAAATTTGCAGTTAGCAGATTGGTTGGAGCCCCTCCTGGATATGTGGGTTATGAAGAGGGCGGACTGCTTACTGAAAAAGTTAGACGAAAGCCATATAGTGTTATATTATTCGATGAAATAGAAAAAGCGCATCCGGATGTTTTCAATATTTTACTCCAAGTTTTAGATGAAGGATTTATTACCGACAGCTTAGGTCGCAAAATAGATTTCAGAAATACTATTATCATCATGACCTCAAATATTGGCTCTCGCCAATTGAAAGATTTTGGTGCAGGTGTTGGGTTTGGTACGGCTGCTAAAACAATAGCTAACGACTCCAATACTAAAAGTGTGGTAGAAAATGCATTAAAACGGTTTTTCTCACCTGAATTTTTGAACCGTATTGACGATGTAATCGTATTTAATCCATTAGAAAAAGACAGTATTGGAAAAATATTGGAATTAGGAATTGAAAAGCTAGTGAAGCGAATAGATGGATTAGGCTTTAAGGTAGTTCTGAAATCGGCTGCAAAAGATTTTTTGGTTGAGAAAGGTTACGATCGCGAGTTTGGTGCACGTCCATTATCACGCGCTATTCAAAAATATTTGGAAGACCCAATTGCAGAAGAAATTCTAAAATCTAACATTGCCAATGGCGATACCATTGAAGTGGATTTAGATAAAAAAGATGGGGTACTTAAATTCAAAAACCTGAAAACTAAAAAAGTAAAGGCAAGCGAGCCAAAGGATGGTCTTGCTTAATTGAAATTTAAATTGTTTATATTGGCTTGAAAGGCAAGCCCTTATTTTTTTTTGAGGTTTGCTTTTATAGTTTGTGGTAGAATTAAAGGATTCGTATTAATTATTTTTTTCAAACAAATCTTCCTCTTGATCACTAGTATCAAAATGAAGTTCCGTATGCCTAATTTGTCCACCAAGGTATGCTGTTCGTACCACTAAGCAAAAACTAATAAAGGAAACTAAAATTGTAATTAACGCTATTTTTCTTATTGATTTTGAATTAATATGTGTTAGCCAAAGGCCAATAATAGAAAGAAGGCCTAAAAATAGTGTTGCCAGATAGGCATAAAATGCAAGATCTTCATGCATCGAAATGGCATCGTGCGAAATACCTTGAATATTTTCAATGCTTTCTTCAGCTTCCTCTCCAGTAAAGTAAGCTACAACGGCACCTAAAGCTGAAATAACAAAAAGATAATAGGCTATAACAATAGATGAATCTGATTTTTTAATAAATCCAAACGTTAAAATTAGCCCACCAAATAAAGTGCCAAATAAGGCAAGGTGATTGATTAATAAATGAATATGCGTGTAATTCATAGTTCCAAAATTAATCAATATTTAGGAGCCTATATGTGATTTATGTCACTATAACTTAGTTTGGGATTATATGGCACGATAATAAAAACAAAAGGCAAAGCAAGAAAGTAACTTATCGGCTTATAAAAACCTTACTCGTAAATTGGTTTGTTTCATTGGCAATTATGAGCATATAAACGCCACTTGGAATATCGGAGGTCTGTAGTTCGGTAATGATTTTATGCGCCAATGATGTATGAAGTATACGCCCTGTAGCATCCATTAATATTATTTTAGAATTTATTAATTCGGAAGGCACAACAATATTTAGTTTGCTATTTGCCGGAAGTGGATAAATTGAAATTCCTGAATTTTTGAAGGATTGACTAATTGATGCCGGTATTTGAATTAAGGACGAATCGGTACTTGTGCATCCAAATTCATCTATAATTATAAGTTTTACCCAAGCGGTGGTTAGTCCTTCAGCATAAGTATGAATCGGGTTTTTTGCTAGGGTATCGAAACCTCCATCTCCAAAAGTCCATTTGTATGACGACTTGCCTGTTTCGGTAGGGGTAAAGGTTGCCGTTTTGCCACTAAAGGTTTGAGTAAATTTTGCTGATGGTAATGGTTTAATACCTAATTTAATTTTTTCGGATGTCGAAAAACAAGCGCCATTGGTAACGCTTACCCATACTGAATCTAAATTTTTCGGGACAGGATGCGACCAAGTATTACTATTGCTTTTTTGTTTTGATACTGAATTTAAAAAGAAATTATACTCTTGCATTCCTTTCGAAATTACTTCGAAATGGGCAGGAAATCCATCACAAAAAATATTTTGTTGATTATTGCTGCTCAATATCAGCGATGGTATTTCCCATACTTTAACATAGGCGTCGCGCTTAATTACAGGGCAACTTAAATTATTGCTATCGGTTAGTTCAAATTTATAAACACGGCTAAAATCTGCAGTAATTTTAAATGCGGTATCCTTAAATGATTTCCCATTGTCAATTTTAAGGGAATAATAGGTGGTGTTTAGATTTTTTATTTTGAAAGATATAGATTCAGCTTTGCAAATTTCCTTGTCCCAGATAATATCGAAGGTAAGGGGGCTACACGGAATTGAGCCGCAAATAACTTTTGTGATTGGGCTTTCATTGCATGGAAAAATATCTAAGGCTTTAAGCCATACTTCCATATCGGTATTTGATTGCAGGCCAAGTACTTTGTGGCTTAATCCTTTATTGCCGCTCGTTGGTGTTTGCCATGTTTTGCCGCTATCAATACTTATTTTATATCCAAGGGCATTGGTTACAGCATCCCAACTAATCTCAAAGCTCGCACTCGTTTTGTCTTTACAGGTAGCGGTTGGTGCAGCAACACTGCTTTTAATAACAAAATTTAATGAGTTGGATTTTGGTGTTGGGCAACCTTTTAAATAGCCTCTCGCAAAAATATCAGTCGATGTAGAAAGTTGGAATATCTGCGGATTATTAACTGTTGTTTGATATTTTCCAAAAGAGCTATAGTATGCAATCGAATCAAATGTTCCTGTTCCCGTTATTTTGATTGGTCGTTCAAAACAAACTGTATCGTTATTTACATCACGTGAAATGGAGATAGTTTTTCCGGGGTGGTGCGCTATTTTTACCAAAGGAGTAGAGGTTGCCGAGCATTTAAAATTGTCAACAACAGTTACAGAATACAATCCAGTATCTTTGGCCCAAATGGTTTGAGTTACAAAGCCTCCAGGAGACCAAGTATATTTAAATGCCGTATTATAAGTTGCTATTAATTTTACCGAATCGCCTTTACAAACGGTATAGGATGTGGGACCAGTAATAGAAACATTCGGTTTGTTTTTTACGACTATTTTTAATGAATCAGCTTTCGAGAATGCTTTTGAGTTTTTTGAAACCAAAACAGCCCAATATGTGCCTGCAATATTATATTTCACCACCTGATTTTGGGATGTAGATGAGTTTGGAGCAGCTCCTACCAAAGTCCAGGCCCATGACGTAGGGTTTTGTGTAGAGGCGCCTTTTAGGGTAATGCTATTGCCTACACAGGTTACAGAATCAATGCATGTGGCATCAGCCACAGGAATTAAAGTTGAAGGATTAATGGTGAATGTTTTTGCATATGTGGCATCGCCCGAACCGCTATTATCATTATTAGAAGCCATTACACATGTGTAAAACTTAAGAGGACCGGCATATTTGGAAGGCGCTTTCCAAGTAAAACTCCAATCCGTAGTGTTCGTTCCAGTAGATGAAATTCCGGAATATGTATGCATCATATATTCACGTGCCAATGTTGAATTTGTTATTTTTTGAACCCTTCCTGATCCAGAAACGGTTCCAGCCATTTTATTGGCTGCATCAAGAACGGTAGCTTGAAACCCCCATTTAGATATTCCAGATTGAGAATGCGATATTTTTATGGTATAGGTAGAGTCAGGAATATAGCCATTTCCTGTAAAATTTGATGTTAGCGCAACCGTGTTCCAATCGTTTCCTGAAGTGATTAAGGAACCTGAATGGCAACCCGAATTAACACAAGATCCTTCGTTTGGGGCATTAGTAACAGAGGCTGGCGGCCCAGTTGGATAGGAGATGGCTTGGTATGTAACGGAAACAATAACGGCAACTAAAAGTAAAATAGTGATTTTTTTAATCATTTTTTAATATCGAACTAATAGCAAAGGTATAGGATGGTGATGGTTGCCTTATCCACAATTTTTAAGCCCCTCGTCAACTAATTATTTATTGCCTGAAAATCAATAATTTATACTTATATATAGCCTATAATTTTACAGTAAATTAACAATTGTTTTTGTGCAGTTTTGTTAAATAAATGAATTAGATATTCGATTTTAGGCGTTTAATAATTTACGATTTAGCTTTTCTAACAATTTTTTCAAGTTCATCCCATTCTTCGGGTTTAATGATATCGAGAAAATTAAATTCACCGGCTCCTTTGAGCCACTCACCGCCATCTATTATTAACTCTTCCCCGGTCATAAAGGAGGAATAGTCCGACATGATATAGGACGCTAAATTTGCCAATTCGTGGTGGTTTCCGACTCGACCTAAAGGTATTTTTTTTGTAAAATCAAATCGCTTGGCAATTGCTTCTGGGAAAAGTCGGTCCCAAGCACCCTTGGTTGGGAAAGGGCCTGGTGAAATAGTATTGAATCGTATGGAATATTTGGCCCATTCAACCGCCAATGAGCGAGTAATGGCCAACATTCCAGCTTTTGCAGCTGCCGACGGAACTACATAACCCGATCCCGTGGATGCATAGGTAGTGGTGATACTTAAAACATTGCCTTTGATTTTTTCCTTTATCCAATATTTACCTATAGCCAATATGCAATTTTTACCACCTTTTAATACAATATCTAGTACGATATCAAATGCGCGAGGAGAAAGCCTTTCGGTAGGCGAAATAAAGTTTCCGGCAGCATTATTTACGAGTCCAGTTACGGTTCCAAATGTTTTTATTACTTCGGCAAGCGCACTATCTATTTCGTCGGTATTGCGCACATCACAGGCTACGGCAAGTACTTCCTTGCCTGTTAGGGTGCTAATTTCTTCCGCAGTTTTTTGAAGTACATCTAACCTTCGGCCCCAAATGCTAACTTTGGCACCAAGGTGCGAAAATCCTTCGGCCATGCTTCTGCCCAATCCCGTTCCGCCGCCTGTGATAATTATAACTTCATTTTGCAATGCATCATCACGAAGCATTAACTTTTCTTTTTCGATCATGTTTTAACTTAAATTAAGTATAAGTGCTTAAAAAATTTATAGCCATTTTTTTCGTATAAAATAAATGGTCGTTATTATTACTGTTAATCCCATTATAACAATGGCCAATGGATAACCATATTGCCATTTTAATTCTGGCATGTGTTCAAAATTCATTCCATAAATGCTTGCAATAAGCATTGGTGGCATAAAAAATAAACTTACAATGGTGAATATTTTAATGCTGTGATTTTGTTCGTAAGTGATTAAATTATTTAAGGTGCTATCGGTATTATCGAGTCTATCAAAATTAAAGCGAATAAAATCGATTACCGACTCCACATCTTTAACCGAAATATTCAATTCATGGTCAGTCTTTGGCGTTAAATATGGTGATTTTTTTATATCGCTAATTAGCAGCTTTTTATCAATGCAATTTTGCATCATTAACATTAAATTTTCCCTCAAAGCATTTAATTTTAAGATTAACAGTTTGCTTGTTTGTTTTTGATTAATAATTGCTTTTGATAGTTCAGATATATCTCTTGTTAAATCTTCAACAATGTCGGCATCATTTGCAATGCGCAAATCAATAATATTCA